>JANYIM010000181.1 GCA_025362055.1 Bacteroidota bacterium | reverse complement strand
TGGCGAACATTTATCACGAAGTATTTACTCGACTGGGACTTGCAAATTATGAATTAAGAATTAACAGCCGGAAGATCTTATTTGCACTTGCAGAACTATGTGGAGGATCGGATAAGATGATGGACATCACCATTGCCATCGATAAATTAGACAAGATCGGTTTGGATAAGGTGAAAGAAGAATTGCAACAGCGGGGGCTAAACGAAGAACAGGTTGCAACCATAGAAACTTATCTTGGTATCAGTGGCAGCAATGATGAAAAATTATCACAGCTACAGTCTTTATTGCAAGGATCATCCATTGCAGCTAAAGGGATGGATGAACTGCGATTTGTTTGTAACCATGCAAAAAACATCAACCTTGTTATTGACTTTACTTTGGCAAGAGGATTGAATTATTATACCGGGATGATCTTTGAAGCAAAAGCTCCCCAGGAAGTAAATATCGGCTCCATCGGTGGTGGTGGCCGCTACGATGACCTTACCAGTTTGTTTGGTGTGCCCAATATACCGGGTGTGGGTATCAGTTTTGGTGTAGATAGGATCTATGATGTAATGGAAGAATTGAATTTGTTTCCTCCAAATTTACAGGTAAGCACAAAGGCCCTCTTCTTTAATATGGGCGAAAAAGAAAGTGCCTTCTCATTTGGCATCATGCAGCAATTACGCAGCAAGGGTATTGCCTGCGAGTTGTACCATGAAGAAACAAAAATTGTAAAACAGTTCAGTTACGCCGAAAAGAAGAACATACCTTACGTCGTCATCATCGGCAGTAAAGAGATCGCTGATAATATTTGCCAGGTAAAGAATTTATCAAGTGGTGAACAACAAGCCGTTGCCGTTGATGAACTCGCAGCTTATTTTAACAATAAATAAAGGTTACTAATTTAATTTTTAAGCATTAATAAAAAACATTGTATGCAACTACGTTTCCGTACACAATTACTCACTGCAATTGCAGCCACGCTCCTGCTCGTTTCCTGCAGCAAAACAAATAAACAGGGGAAGATGATCCCGAAAGAAGCGGGCTTTGTAATCCACTGGAACAGCAAATCTCTTGCAGAAAAAGTGAGTCTCGCCGAAATAAAAGAAACAGATTGGTATAAACACATGATGGAAGAAGTTAGTGCCGATTCAACTGCCCCGGAATTTGTAAAAAAACTACACGACAATATCCAGCACAACGGAATAGATTCATTGGCAGATCTTATCTTCTTTGGCGTGAACAACCTTGAAGAAGGTATGAAACTTGTTGTTGAAGGCGGCTTAAAAGATGCAAAGATGTTTGAAACCTTTCTTAAAAATGTTTATCCCGAAGGAAGTATTGGCAAGGAAGGAGATATTAGTGTGATGCCTGTAAAAGACAAGGCCGTTGTAACATGGAACAATGAAAGGTTTGTGGTGGGCATACAAGCGCCGTCGATGGGTGGCGGGTATAGTATGGGAAAAGATTACGGGACCGATCATGCTAAAGATTCCTCCGCATCTTCTCAACTGGCAGCATACTGTAAAAAATTATATACGCTGAAAGATGATGAGAACCTTACAAAGGATGAAAAATTCACCGGCCTGATGAATACTGAAGGAGATGTACACGCCTGGGTGAATATAGAAAAATTAATGGGCAACTCATTGCCAATGGAAGCAATGGGCGCAATGAGCATGATGAAGCTGGATGTATTTACAAAAGGCAACATATCCACTTATACGGCCAGCTTTGATAAAGGCAAGATCAGCGTAAGGTCAAAAGGGTATTCAGGCAAAGAACTGGAAGAAGTATTAAAAAAATACAGTGGCGGCAGCATCAATACGGATATGCTGAAAAATATTCCATCACAAGATATAGCAGGTGTCTTTGCATTTCATTTTAAGCCCGAAGGTTTGAAAGAACTGGTGAAGTTAACAGGCATGGATGGATTGGCCGACTTACTTTTAGTGCGCCAGGGCTTTACCATCGACGATTTTGTAAAAGCCAATAAAGGTGATATCATGATCTCGGTCTCTGACCTTACAATGAAAAAAGACACTTTTAGGTTTGAAGGCCTTGGTGGAAAAAAAGAAACTGATATTCATGACGAACCCGATGCAAAAATCATTTTTTCGGCATCCATTAATGACAAGGACGCATTCAGTAAACTCATCAGGGCAGGAAAAGAACAGATGGGCAATGAAGAAAAAATAAGTTATAACAGTAATGCAAATTATTTCGCCATTGGTAACAACGCCGATGTCATCAGTAAATACCTGGCCGGCGGTAAAAATGAGCCTTCTTTTTTAAGCAAGTTAAGCGGCAGTGCGATGGGCGCTTATGTTGACATTCAAAAAATATTAAAAGCCTTTGAATCCGAAGCAGCAAAGGATTCCATTGGTAAAAAAATGTGGGACGAATCCCAAAAAATGTGGGACAATGCTACTTTAACCGGAGGTGATTTTAGCGACGGTGGGTATAACATGTTGTATGAAGTGAATTTAATGGATAAGGATAGCAATAGTTTGAAACAATTGGTAAAATATTCAATGAAAATGTCTGCATTGGAAAGGGAAAAAATGAAGCAAATGGAAGCCTCATTTAAGTTGGAAGATGCAAAACCCACGATCGATAAAACTGTTCCAATACATCCTTCCCAGCCGAAGAAAAAGAAAAAATGATCATTCAATAAAACGGGTAAGAGCTTAACATCTTACCCGTTCGTATACCCACTGTATGCAAATACAATTGCAAAAACTTGCACCCACTTTTATTGAGGAAGAGAAGATCTCCGGGTCACAGGTATGGAATAATGACATGGTATTTAGTCCGGGTGAAAAAATACAGGTGATCGCACCCAGCGGCAGCGGTAAAACATCCTTCATTCATTTTTTGTATGGTATGCGAAAAGATCATACCGGCAATATTTTATATGCTGATAAGAATATCGCCGGCTTCAATGCGGAAGATTTTGCAACGCACCGTCAACGATCTGTAAGTATCGTTTTCCAGGACCTTCGTTTATTCACCCAACAAACCGTTCTGCAAAACCTGGAGATAAAAAGACAACTGGCCCCCTATCATGCAGCAACTAAGGTGATGGAAATGGCGGATCGCCTTGGCATTGGATCCAAACTCAACAAATACTGTAAGACCTGCAGCTATGGCGAGCAACAGCGTATTGCCATCATCCGTTCCTTACAACAGCCATTCGATTTTTTATTATTGGATGAACCCTTTAGTCATTTAGATGATGCCAATCGAAAGCTTGCAATGGATTTGATAGAAGAAGAGGTTGAACTGCGCAAAGCGGGTATCATTTTAGCCGACTTAAAAGCTACAGATCATTTTAACGCAACTAAAACGTTCAATTTATAATACCGTTTAAATACAAACAGCTAAACCCATAAACTTTCTTAACCTTTTTTGAACTTATCGTTCCATCATATCGCTCCATTCTTAACTACCGGCCAAAACAAACTATCCCGCTGGCTCAGTTATATTGGTTTGGGTATCGGCGTATTGTTATTGCTCTGTTCCATCCAAATGTATATCAATATCAACGCCCTGCTGAAAAATAAAGACCAAAAAAAAGACGGCTATGATTATATCGCCGTTACAAAGAATATAAGCAATGAGAACATGGCAGGCAGCCATTCTTTCACTGATGCAGATATTGCAGAGATAAAAAACCAATCGTTCATTGATGATGCAGCACCCTTCCTTTCCAATAAATTTGTAACAAAGGCCAATGGCGGTGCAACACTTCCTTTCAGTTCAGATATTTTCCTGGAATCGGTCAATGAAAAATTCATTGATACGCTTCCCGCCTCCTTCACCTGGAAGGAAGGCGACAACACCATTCCGCTAATTATTTCTTCCGATTACCTGGAATTGTACAATTCCGTATTCGCTCCAAGCCGTGACCTGCCGCAGTTCTCAGAGAAAAGTATTTCTTCACTCCTCATCGGTATAGATTGCGAAGGCTTGGGGGGTACGCAAACATTCAGGGGAAATATTGTGGCCATGAGCGACCGGATCAACACGGTGATCGTGCCCGAAAGTTTTTTGAAATGGGCCAACCGGCATTTTGCCAATTCAACTAAAGCCGAGCCCAATAAGATCTTATTAAAAACAAAGGATGCCAATAACCCCGACCTGCTCACCTTCCTGCAGCAAAAAGATTATCATGTCAACAAAGACAAGACCAGGTTTGGCCGCATCAAACAAATATTACAAGCCATCGTAAGCGGGCTGGCAGGCTTTGGCGTGCTGGTGATATTACTGGCAATGGTATTGTTCTCTTTTTATCTGCAACTGATGATCGCAAGAAGTAAAGAGAACCTGCAACTGTTGCTGACCATCGGTTATTCGCCCGCATGGCTGAGTAAAACAGTTTCACGGAAATGGATACCGGTGTATGTGGTGATATTGATCGTTACAGTTGCAGTAACTGCGTTTATGCATTGGGGTTTTCAGCATTTCATCATGAAGGATAATGAGAACCTTTCTCCCTTCATTCATTGGATCGTTATTGCTGTAGCAGTTGTATTATTATTGATATCGGTTACACTAAATTATCGCCTCGTAAAAAAATTGCTGTACAGGTTGTAAGGAAATGTAAATGACAGGTACATTTTGAATTTTCTCATTCAAAATTCCTATAAGGCCTCAAAGATCACCGCCGACCCCTGCCCCACACCAATACACATCGTTGCTAATCCGTATTTTACCCTGCGTCTTTTCAATTCATATAATAAGGTCGTGGAAATACGCACACCACTGCATCCCAGCGGATGCCCCAATGCAATAGCTCCGCCATTTACGTTCACTTTTTCAAGATCTAAACCAAGATCATGAATGCAGGCAATGGATTGCGATGCAAATGCTTCATTCAACTCTATGAGATCCAGGTTACCGACATTTAGCCCGGCCCTTTGTAATGCTTTTTTTGTAGCAGGTACGGGCCCAATGCCCATGATCGCAGGATCCACACCGGCAACCGCCATGCTTACAATTTTCGCCATAGGATTCAACCCGTATTTTTTTACCGCAGCCTCTCCAGCCAGTAATATTGCAGCAGCGCCATCATTGATGCCGCTACTATTCCCTGCCGTTACTGTGCCGTCTTTTGCAAAAGCAGGTTTTAGTTGACCCAGTTTTTCAAGGCTTGTCAGCCGGGGATGTTCATCCGTATCAAAATCAAAAACCTCTTTCCCTATTTGTACCTGAACGGGTACAATTTCATCACGCCATTTACCTGCAGCCAATGCCTTTGCATATTTTTGCTGGCTCTCTAAGGCAAATTCATCCTGCGCATTACGACTGATATTCCAACGCTTCGCAACATTCTCTGCAGTTTCACCCATCGTATAAGGGTAGTACAATTCCGATAATTTTTTATTTACAAAACGCCAGCCCAATGTAGTGTCGAAGACCTGCGGTTCCCTTGCAAAAGCGCTGGTGCTTTTCGGCATCACAAACGGCGCCCTGCTCATACTCTCTACACCACAGGCGATCATCAGTTCACCATCCCCGCAGGCAATTACCCTGGCACAATCCATTATCGCCTGCAGGCCGCTTGCACATAACCTGTTAACCGTATTACCGGCAACAGTTGCGGGTAGCCCTGCCAGTAAGGCCGCCATCCGCGCTACATTCCTGTTATCCTCACCGCTCTGGTTAGCCGCACCCGCAATCACGTCCTCAATGGCATTCACATCAATGGTTGCATTGCGCTTCGCCAATACTTTAATCACATGAGCCAACAGGTCATCAGGCCTTACCCCACTCAATGCCCCGCCATATTTTCCAATGGGTGTTCTTAGCGCATCAATTACATAAACTGTTTCCATAATTTTATTTTATGAGCCAGGCCCGGAAGCAAATTTCAACTTCGGTGGCGTCGCACTCTTGTACAAAATCACCTTATTCAGCATGACTATGAAACGCCAACCATCATGATTATTATGATAGATCATGACCGATCCGCTAAATCATGAAGATCTGCGTTCTATCCCACAAAGAACGTAAATACCCCTTAATCCAGGAAATCCTTATAATCGGCCCTTCCGGGTTATCTTTGCACCATGTCTGCAGTTAAAAACATACGAACCCTCAGTTTGGTTGAGTTGAAGGAATACTTTGAATCCATTGGCGATAAAAAATTCCGTGCCATACAAACTTACGAATGGCTTTGGAAGAAGAATGCCCAGCGTTTCGAAGACATGAGCAATCTTTCCAAAGAACTGCGGCTTAAGTTAGCTGAAGCCTTTTCATTACCAGCCATAACCGTTGATACCAACCAGGTTAGTGGCGATGGTACTGTAAAATCAAGGTTCAAAACATTCGATGGCCACTTTGTGGAAGGCGTTTTGATACCTACAGAGAAACGGCAGACCGCCTGTGTTTCCTCACAAATTGGGTGCAGTCTCAGTTGTAAATTCTGCGCCACAGGTTATATGGAACGCAAACGCAATCTCAACTTCGATGAGATTTACGACCAGGTAGCATTACTGAATCAGCAAAGCGAAAAAGTATATGGCACCAGGCTCACCAATATTGTTTTCATGGGCATGGGTGAGCCTCTCCTTAATTATAAGAATGTTTTGCAGGCCATCGATAAGATAACATCCAATGACGGCATGGGCATGAGCCCTAAAAGAATTACGGTTTCAACAGCAGGTGTGGCCAAACAGATACGCCAGTTAGGCGATGATAAAGTACGTTTTAACTTGGCACTTTCCTTACACGCTGCAAATGATAAGAAAAGGGATGCCATCATGCCCATCAATGAAAGTAACAGCATTGAAGTATTGATCGAGGCATTGAATTATTTTTACGACCAGACAAAAAATGACATCACCCTCGAATACATTCTTTTTAAGGATGTAAATGATTCCATACAGGATGCAGACGACCTCATAAAGATCTACCGGCAGATCCCCACTCATTTGATCAATGTCATTGAATACAACCCGATCGACAGGGCCTCTTTTACAAAACCGGATGAAGATACCACCCAGCAATTCACTGATCACCTGGCAAAGAACCGCGTAAACGTAAGGGTGCGCCGTAGCCGGGGCAAGGATATTGACGCAGCCTGTGGCCAGCTAGCCAATAAAAAAAGCGATTAAACTTCCCTGCTCTTTTTCGGTCTATACCTAAACAAATAAATTAAACACACATGAAAAGTATCGTAGTAACCTTACTCACCTTGTATGCTTTTGCCTTTTCAGCAACGGCCCAGGAGAAAAGAGCAATGAAAGGTCATCACATGCAAAAACATCACCACGGTATGATGATGGCAAAGCAGTTGAATTTTTCAGAAGCACAAAAAACGCAGGCTAAATTGTATCATGAGGATTTCAGAAAAAAAATGCAGGACCTTAATAAAAATGAAAGTATCACTGTAAAAGAATTCCGTGACAGGAAAGCAGCATTACGTAAAGAACAGCGATCAAAAATGCAGGATATGTTAACCGCTGAGCAAAAAACAAAAATGGCCCAGCTTAAAGCCGATCGTAAAGTAAAAGCTGATGAACACTTTGCAAAGCATCTTGATAAAATGAAAACGCAACTGGGCCTGACCGACCAGCAACTTGCGCAAATGAAAGCCCAGCGCGAAAGCATGCATTCAAAATTAAAAGCCATCAAAGAAAATGAAGCATTGACACGCGAGCAGAAAAGAGACCAGTTGGTGGCCTTAAAAACAGCAGTCAAAGAACAGCACAAAAAAATATTAACCCCGGAGCAACAGCAGAAAATGGAAGATATGAAGAAAAAACATTTTGAAAAGACACCTGCAAAATAAATAAATCCAAGCCATAAAGAAAGCGTTCCATAAAAGGGCCCGCTTTTTTTATGCGCCTCCGTGGCAACTATAGTTGGTCAGACCGGTACGGTTAGGCCAATTAAAAATTATCCGGCAATTAAACTTTTCCAATACCGGGCCGTCCATAATAAAACATAAAATATATTTTATATGAAAAAGATCATTCTCACATTACTGATCATGACAGGTTTTTTTATCACTGCCAGTGCTCAACGACTACAAAATCGTCCTGTCGGGCCAGCCGACAGAAAGTTCGACAGGATGGAATTACGCCGCATCCACAGGATGGAACGCAGGCGCCGTCACCGCCATAGGATAGCAAGCGAAATAAATCCAACCAATATGCAAAGATCACAGGCAGTATTGGATAAACCAGGCGAAAACACCACAATATAAACGCTTATCTATTCACCTATAAAACCCGAGAAGTAAAAGAGGCATTCCTGAAAAGGATAGCCTCTTTTTTGCACCCGGTATATGCATCAAGGCGCAAGACCGTTTAAAAAGTTTACCTTTGCCCCTCACTACTGTTGAAATAACAGCAAATCACTACAAAATGAGCCAGTCGCCTTTCCAGAAATTTGTTCCCAAAAAGAAGAACAGCGTTGTTAAAGAAGAATTCCGCCAGGAAAAGAAAAAAGCCCGGAAGGAAAAGAATGCCTACTTCGACAAATTAAAAGAAGAAAAATACCAGGCAAGGATGGCTTTAAAAAGAGGGATACCCAATCCTGCAGCCAAATCCGAACAAAAGGATCATTCCAAAACAAATGATAAAGAACGCATACCCAAAAATGCAAGGCCTCTTCCAGCAATAGAAGGAGCCGCCATGCCCCTTAATAAATACCTTGCCCATTGTGGCGTATGTTCAAGAAGAGATGCTGTAGCACTGATCAATGAAGGCAAGGTAAAAGTGAACGGAACCATAGCTACCGAACCCGGCTATAAAGTAAAGGAGGCTGATGAAGTAAATTATAACAATAAAAAATTATTCGTCACTAAGAACCTGGTGTACATTTTATTGAATAAACCCAAGGATTACATCACCACTACCGATGATCCGCAGGGAAGAAAAACAGTATTACAATTAATTAAAAATGCAACCGCTGAAAGGGTTTACCCGATAGGCCGGCTAGACAGGAATACATCCGGTGTATTGTTGCTAACTAATGATGGCGACCTTACGCAAAAATTATCGCATCCCAGCTACGAGATAAAAAAGATCTATGAAGTAAAATTGGATAAACCATTGGTAAAAGCCGATTTTGATAAGATCATCAAAGGCGTAAAACTGGAAGACGGTGAGATACAGGTGGATAGCCTGGCTTATGCCGATTCAAAAGATAAATCCATTATCGGTATTGAATTGCACAGTGGCCGAAACCGTATCGTTCGCCGCATATTTGAACACCTTGGTTATGATGTAAAAGGGCTCGACAGGGTAATGTATGCCAACCTCACTAAAAAGAATGTAGAACGGAGCAAGTGGCGTTATTTGAGTGAAAAAGAGGTGCGCTTGCTCAAATACATGAATGCTTCCAAAAAAAGATAAGACGTGACAAAGAATATCCTTGTTGTTATTTTTGAGAATGATGATTTCATTGCACTCAATAAACCTGCCGGCTTGTTGACCATTCCAGACAGAACACAAAGCGAACGATCACTGAAAGACATTTTAATTGAGAGATACGGCACCATCTTCACCGTACATCGCCTGGATAAAGATACCAGCGGCCTGGTACTGTTTGCAAAAAATGAAGCTGCACATAAGTATTTTTCCAATCTTTTTGAAGAAAGGAAAATAGAAAAATATTACCTCGGCATTATACATGGCCTTCCCGCTAACCTTTCGGGTACCATTGATGCCCCGATAGCCGAACATGCGATACATAAAGGACTGATGACCGTACACCGGAATGGGAAATCCTCTTCAACAGGTTATGAAGTAATTGATGCCAACAGGCATTATTCACTGGTGTCCTTTCAATTGCATACGGGGCGTACCCACCAGATACGCGTACACGCAAAGAATATAGGTCACCCGCTTGCCTGTGATGAATTGTATGGAGATGGTAAACCCGTGCTGTTATCCTCCATAAAAAAGAAGTTCAAATTAAGCAGGCATGATGAGGAAGAACGCCCGATGATCGCCAGGCTGGCACTGCATTCTTACAAACTTATATTTACTGATATTGCAGGGAACAAAATGGAATTGATCGCTGAAATGCCCAAGGAATTCAGGGCATTGATGACACAGTTAAAAAAGAATGGCTGATTAAATTAATCAGCCATTCTTCCTAACATAGCCATCAATCAATATTCGGTTGTGGCGTATATCTGAGGTACGGTTTTATGACCTTCACACCTTTATCAAATTTTTTCATCGCGTCTTCTGTACTCACTGCCGGAACAACAATAACATCTTCACCATGTTTCCAATCTGCAGGTGTGGCAACACTGTATACTGCCGTTAATTGCAATGAATCGATCACCCTTAACACTTCCACAAAATTCCTTCCTGTTGAAGCAGGGTAAGTGAGTGTCAATTTTATTTTTTTATCCGGTCCGATGATAAATAAGGAGCGCACGGTAAATGTTTCTGATGCATTGGGATGTATCATGCCGTATAAATTGGCAACCACTTTATCTACATCTGCAATGATGGGAAAGTCAACCGTACAATGCTGTGTTTCATTGATATCATTGCGCCATCCCATGTGCTTATCCAGTGGGTCAACACTCAATGCCAGCACCTTAACATTACGGATACCGAATTCCATTTTTAATAAGGCTGTCTTACCCAGTTCTGTTGTACATACCGGTGTATAATCAGCAGGATGCGAGAACAAAACACCCCATCCATCTCCGAGGTACTCATAAAAATCAATTTCACCTTCGGTTGTCATTACTTTAAAATTGGGAGCAATATCCCCTAAACGTAAACTCATGATTATTTATTTATTATTAAAAATAAGAACTCGAAAATACAAAGTTATTTTTTAGAAGACGATGCCCTTGTGAGGGAAGTTTTACCAAACCGATTTTTAACATTATCGATGGCTTTGTACAGGTCTGTCTTTCGTCCCAGGTCATCAAACAGGTTAGTTTGAATGGAATCGTTCGTCAGTTCGCTTAACCTTACACCCAATAACCTTACCGGGTTCCCTTTACGGTATAATTTATGGAATAATGCCTTGGCTACCGGGATGATCTCATCATCTGCACAAGTGTAAGGGACTGTTGTTTGACGGGAAGTTGTCTCAAAATCAGGATACCGGATCTTTACCGCAATGCAGCCCGCTACCTTACTATCCTGCCTTAACTCAAACGAGATCCTTTCTACCATCCTTACCAGTTCACTCATCAAAAATTTCATGTCGGTCTTATTCTCATCAAATGTATTCTCACTTGATACAGATTTTGCCTCGTGGTATTGTGTTACTTCACCATGATGTATCCCCTGGCTCTTGTACCAAAGGTCGGTCCCCCATTTTCCTAAACGTTCTTCCAATTCCTCTTTTGTCTTTTCACTGATATCTTTTATGGTTTTGATCCCTATTGCCTTTAAGGCCTCGTGTGTATGCGCTCCTACTCCGGGGATCTTACTAACGGGCAATGGCGCCAAAAATTCTTTTTCTTTTCCAAAAGGAACCTGCAGGTAACCGTTGGGTTTAGCTTCATCTGTAGCGATCTTTGCCATCATTTTATTACTTGCCAATCCAAAAGAAATGGGTAGTTGCGTTTCATCAATAATCTGTTGGCGCAGTTCAATCGTCCATTGCAGGGGATTAAAGAATTTCTCCATGCCCGTAAGGTCAATATAAAACTCATCCACGGAAGCTTTTTCAAATAGTGGCGCGTTGGAAGCAATGATCTGTGTTACCCAACGGCTGTATTTGCTATAGTCGGCCCTACTGCTGTTAGCAACGATCAATTGAGGACATAACTGAAATGCTTTTTTTGAAGGCATGCCGGAATGTATCCCGAATTTTCTTGCAGCATAACTGCAGGCTGCCACTACACCCCTTTCCCTTCCGCCAACAATAACAGGCTTATCTTTTAATGAAGGATCGTTCAGTATTTCTACTGAAACAAAGAAAGAATCGAGATCGAAATGGGCTATGATGCGTTGAGGAAATTCCATGTAGCGAAATTAAAAACTATAACAACTTTGGAGTTAGCCTTTTCAATTTTGACTTTTATTTATATATTTCCAGTAATCCATCAGGCAGCCTAACATAAACCTTTCGGTTCTTTATATCCACTTTCTCCAGGCTTTCTTCATGTATGGGCACCAGGGCTTCTTTGCCATCAACAAGTATGGCACATAACACCTGGTGGGGTTGTTCTATTACTTCCAGTATCTCGCCTAATTCCACTCCTTTGTTGATCATGGTAAATCCCAATAAAGCGATCGGTGAAGATTTGGCAGCAAATTTTTTAAAATCATCTTCTGCAAGCCATACTTCTTTGGGCGTTAATTTCCTGGCCACTTCCATGATATCTACCCCTTCCAGTTTAAGGATGGTCTCGGTATCATTTTTTATTTGCGTGGATTGAATGAAGTAAGGAATAAAACTATCTTTTCTATCTTCCAGGAAAATGGCTTCCAATCCTTTCAGGGAAGTTTTTTTTCCAAGGCTGTGCTGCAATACAATTTCTCCCTTGAGACCTGTGCTCGCTGCAAGTTTTCCTATTTTGAAGTATTGAGACATTGAAGTGCAAGATACTTGATTCTGAATGGAACACGGATGACACGGGTTCTATCCAAAAAAAGTCCCGCTAAAAATTAGCAGGACTTCAATGAATTAACGGAACAGAGGTTATCTTATTCTTCTGTTTTGGTTTCTTCTGCTGCAGCGTCAGCTAATGGAGCATCATTTACCGGTGCGGTTGCTACAGGAGCAGCCTCTTCGGTTTTAGTTGCAACTTCAACTTTGCGTACTACGGGTTGATCACGGCGATCGTTTCGTGCTTTTTTGTGAGCACCCTGGCGCCTGGATACAGTAGCTTCATGCTCAGTACTCCATTTTGTGAATTTTTCCATAGCAGCTGCTTCATCAAACAGGCCGAGGCTTACACCACGCAGTAAATGTTTCAGGAACAACACTCCTTTAAAAGAAAGGATACGACGTACAGTGTCGGTGGGTTGAGCACCTTTTTGCAGCCAGTCCAATGCTTTCTGACGATCGATCTGGATAGATGCCGGAACGGTCAGTGGATTGTAAGTGCCTAATTTTTGAATGAATTTACCATCGCGGGGGCTTCTGCCATCTGCAACAACGATGAAATAGAATGGTCTCTTCTTTGAGCCATGCCTTTGCAGTCTCATTTTTACAGCCATAAAATAGAAATTTTTTGGTTGTGAGTAAATAGGGTTTATCCTTAAAAAAGGACAGCGAAGATAGCTACCTGCAGGAGAATATCCAAAATATTTGCAGAATCTTTACAATTTGTTGGCTCAGGCGCCCGGTTTTAGCGGGTTTCCTATCTTTTCCCCAATCCCGGCATCCTGCCCATCGGCATCTTATTCATCGTTTTCATCATTCCTTTCATCTGCTCAAATTGCTTTAGGAACTGGTTCAGTTCATGGAGGTCTTTACCTGCACCCTTGGCAATACGGGTCTTCCTTCCGGGATTGATCAGGTCGGGATTCCTCCTTTCCTCCAATGTCATTGAATTGATCATGGCTTCAATCCCTTTGAAAGAATCGTCATTGACATCCACATCTTTTATTTGTTTGCCTACCCCGGGGATCATCCCCATCAGGTCTTTCAGGTTACCCATTTTTTTTATCTGCTGCAGTTGGAGTTTGAAATCTTCAAAATCAAATTGATTTTTCCGTATCCTTTTTTCCAAACGGGCAGCTTCTTTTTCATCAAATTGTTCCTGCGCTTTTTCTACCAGGCTCACTATATCACCCATGCCCAATATCCTTTGCGCCATACGATCTGGATAGAACACATCCAGTGTCTCCATCTTTTCGCCACTG
>JANYIM010000142.1 GCA_025362055.1 Bacteroidota bacterium | reverse complement strand
ATTTACTGGAATACACAAACCAATGCGATCATTGGGCTCTTATTGAACAAATGGGCCTTATACGGGGTGATACTTTTCCTGAGCTGGCTGATGGTAAGCAACCTGCCCATGATGGCGCTTAAGTTCAGGGATTATAGCCTGAAAAATAACGCTCCAAAGATCATATTGGCGTTGATCGCCGTTATTGCTGCCTTCCTGTTGCACTGGCTGGCGGTGCCCGTTATTTTTTTGATGTATGTAATTTTATCTTTGGTATTCAAAAATAAACAAGCATGATATATACAGTACAGGTAAAAGTAATGCCCTTGAAAGACCTGTTGGACCCCCAGGGTAAGGCCGTATTGGGCGGCTTGCAGAATTTAGGGTTAGACCAGATCACCGATGTACGGATCGGGAAACACATCGATCTGCAGGTGGAGGCTAACGATAAAGAAGAAGCGCTGCAGGCGGCAACCGGGGCGGCTAAAAAATTACTGGCAAACCCTGTGATGGAAATATTTGAAGTGTCAGTTAATTGATTTGATGATTTGGTAATGATTGATTCTGGCATCAAATTTTTAAATCCATGAATTTTCAAATCTCCAAATACATGCTCTACATCGTTCCAACACCCATCGGTAACCTGGCCGATATTAGTTTCCGGGCTATTGATACACTCAAGCAGGTGGATCTGATCCTGGCGGAAGACACCCGAACCTCGGCGGTATTACTCAACCACTACCATATCCAAAAACCCATCACGCCCTATCACCAGCACAATGAACATAAGATACTTGCTCACTTGACCGAACAACTTGCCGGCGGTAAAACCATGGCATTGCTGACCGATGCAGGAACACCGGGCATCAGTGACCCGGCATTTCTCCTGGTAAGGGAATGCATCAAAAATGATATCCGGGTGGAGTGCCTGCCCGGGGCGACCGCCTTTGTGCCTGCGCTGGTGAACAGTGGCCTGCCGATGAATAGTTTTTGTTTTGAAGGCTTTCTTCCATTGAAAAAGGGAAGGCAAACCGCTTTAAAAAAACTCGCCGCGGAAGAACGGACAATGGTTTTTTATGAAAGCCCGGTGCGCCTGGTAAAAACATTGCATGATCTTACTGAATACTTTGGTGTAGAAAGGCAATGTTGCGTAAGCCGTGAGCTTACCAAAAAATTTGAGGAAAATAAAAGAGGCAGTTTACAGGACGTACATGATCATTTCAATGCCAAACCAGTGAAGGGTGAAATAGTGATCGTAGTGGAAGGAAAAAAATAATTCACCATGCTATGTATAAGATACTGATAGCATTATTGATACTTTCTTTACCTGCCCGTTCACAGGAAGCCAGGGACTGGGGTGCATTCATGCATGCAGTTGATGCCAAAGACTATGCAGGAAAGAAATTCAGGCTCGAAGCTGCAGTTAAAGTTCAGTTGATCGACAGCAATGCCGATGCGGAAATTTGGGCAAGGGTCGACAGGCTCGATAATAAAACAGGGTTCTTTAACAACATGATGGATAAGCCCATCCGTTTGAATGAATGGAAAATATATACGATAAGCGGGCGTATAGACAAGGATGCTGCAAGTTTTGTATTTGGCGGATTATATCACCGCAGGGCCGTTTTTTATTTTGATGCATTCCGGCTGTATATTGAAACGAAAAAAAATAAATGGGACGCAGTAGCATTACCTGAGGGCGATTTTGAATCGGATAGCGTTGCTACCAGAAAGGTCTGGACCTACTTGCAGAGCAGGAAAAATATGCAGGCTAATATTGCCAGGGACGAATATTATTCAGGCAGGCAATCCTTAAAAGTAGATGCTTCAAACTTTACCGCAGAAAACACGTATGGCAATAACAGCATCACTGGTAAATACGCCAAAGTAAATGGCATCAGGATCTACTATGAGGAATACGGCACAGGTGAGCCTGTATTGTTGCTCCACGGCAATTCCTGTTCCATCAGCCTGTTTGAAAAACAGATACCGGAATTGTCAAAATATTTTCATGTGATCGCGGTCGATACCAGGGGGCAGGGCAAATCTTCAGAGGACGGTAAAACATATACGTATGATTTGTTTGCCGAAGATATGAATGCCTTACTGGATCAGATGCACCTTGATCGTGTGAATGTTTTGGGCTGGAGTGATGGCGGCAACACGGGCCTGATCATGGCAATGAAATATCCTGCCAAAGTAAAGCGCTTGGTAAGCATGGGCGCCAATGTTTTTATTGATAAGACCGTTGTTGATAAAAGTATATTCAAGGTATTGAAAAAAGAGAAAAAGGAATTGGCGAATGACAGTAGTTATGG
>JANYIM010000109.1 GCA_025362055.1 Bacteroidota bacterium | reverse complement strand
CTGCCGCACGCGGAACTCCATTGGTACGTAAAGGTTGAGCCTGCTACCACGGAGGTAGCTACAACGTTTAAACCCAGTGTGCCACCGCTCTGCACCTGCTGCCCTTCTGTTACACCCGTAACCGTTAGTTGGGGCGCTTTATATGCGGTACTGAAAAAACTGAAATTAAAAAATGCGCGCTGGGCTGCTACACTGCCTGAATTACCATTATTGATATCGTGTGCCGCTTCATACATTACAAATCCCCGGCCCGGATCATCCATACCGTGCCCATATACGATCACTACTGCAGGTCCCGGCGAATTGGCAGGAACATTGGATTGAGTAGGATCATATGCAATGATCTTTACGCCCGGGTTCCAGGCACCGCCAGGGAGTGGCATGAATATCTGCTCCGATCCGTTTTGCATGGCATTATCTGTTACACCCATGTATTGGGCAATAGGATCTGAAGGGTATTGATGTGTATAAGGTACGGAACCGCCACTGTGCGAACTAAAAAGTAATAAACCTGTTGTAGAAAGGAAATTGGTCTTTTGTGCAGGATTGGAAGGATTGTACATATTCTCCAAGACACTCACTGCATGGCATCCCGCCCAGATGGCGCCAAAGCCGGTTTTATTCCAATCCCATAAATGTCCATGCGTTGACCAGGCAGGGTCAGCATGCGGCATTACAAAATAATCATCGCAACCATCCAGTGAAGCCGGGGTCTTCCAATTATAAGCTCCTGTGAAAGCGGTATTTGTTATTCCTGCATTGATCAAAAAATTTTCTGCGATCTTACCATTCTGCGCATCTAATGTCCATTTGGGATAATTGGTGATCGTCTTAATTACGTTTAAAGCCAAAGGACTGGTTGTAGTTGAGCCAACAACACCCTGCCCTGCCCAATATGTTATACGGCTATTAACTGTAGCCGACCTGTATTCGGCCTGGATAAGAAAAGTGCCTCCTTTATATTGTACGCCATTATAAGTAAAATCTACCCCATCTTTTGCCTTGGTTTGGCTGATAACACATTTTACGGGAACATTATAATTTCTTACCAGGTCATAGATCAATCCATAGGGTTTTAAGCCATTGGCAATGGTGTTGGGATTGGTAGCTCCCATATTGATGATAAATGAACCTGTGGAAAATGTTTCAGCAGACTGTGCAAAGCCGGCAAATGCAATAAATTGAACTAGTAACGCTAAGGTTGTCCTCCTTATGCAATAGGGTAGTAGGGCTGGTTTCATAAACTAGGATATTTGATGTAGTAGAAACCGGTTAAAATCAATTTTCCGAACGTTTTTTAACTGCTTTCCTTTACCTATTTGTAAAAAAGTAACTACAAATGTTAGGCTTTTCAACTATAGAAAACGTAAATTCCTGCAGTATATTGCTTTAATTCGGCATGTTTAAGCCTTCTTTGTATCTTATATTTAATACCTTTTTTTACTCTTAATTAATCAATAACCTTCTGCATTTTTCCTTTTTTTTTGGTGAGTGATCTCTTATGTTTTAAAAAAAACTTAAAATTTATTTTGTAATTCCAATATTTGTATTAATTTCGTATTTACCTTTCAACCACATATCCCATCTTAGGGTTAATACCCTAATCTACAAAAGCCAGTACTTTTTCTAATTTCCTGTAATTACCGCCCCCCAAACGAAACATGTTATTTCATTTGCTGATGATGTAATTCATTTTACAGATCGGTACCATTTTTAAACATGTTAAGTTAAGTTTATGAAACAAGTACTACACGCTATGCCTTTACCGGCCATGAGAAAGATCTTTATGCTCGTACCCGCACTTTTCAAAAAAGTTGCATTCCTGGTATTAGCCTCATTTGCATTGTCATCAACTGTGTTTGGGCACACTGTCGACAGCTACACAAGCAGCTGTACCGGTGTTAGCTACATTATCACCCCGGTGGTAAGTTCTGTGAACAACACTTCAAATTACAACTGGCAGTATAAGAACGCTGCAGGAGTTTGGGTATGCCTGGTTAACGGTACTAACACTATTGGTAGTGTTACGCTAACCGCTTCAGGTGTATCTGCATCCGCCACAACAACTCCACCAATCCTGAACCTGACCAATTTAAGCGCAAGCCTTGATGGTGTGGTTTTCAGGTTAATCATTGTAGACGTTAACCCTCCCTGTAACCCAGGAACTGCAACTGTTTACAATGGTGGCTGTACAAGTACCAATTTTACAGTGGCCAACAGCTCTTGTGCTGTGAACCGTGGCCCTTGCCAAAGTTGTTTACTGGGTTATCCTGATAACTCTAATCTCCCAAGGTCAGCTGCTGTATTCAGCGAAAATGAAGTGTTAGCCGCAATGGAGCCATCATCAACAACCTGTGGTATTTTGGATGCCGGGTTTATTAAGGTTTGGTATACTGATGAACATGCCCTGCTTCTTGGAATAAAAACGGTTACTGTAAAAAGAACCAATGGAACTTCTTATAGTACAAATTACCCTATCTCTGCATATGGCGGTACACCAACCTGTGGCAATAGTTTGTTGTTTGGAACAACAATCAACAGTGGCGCTCAGGCCGGTAACGATGTGGCAGATGGTGGCGGACGCCCGATAAGGCCTTCTTTATTCATCACTGATCTTACCGTAAATGGCCTTAGCAGCCGTGCAGGTGATTGGCAGCAAGGCGGTACGGGTTATAACCCAACTACAGTTTGTGGTGCATGGAAGGGTGGTGTAAAACTTGTTGATAGTACTACAAATCCAGTTGCAATAACTGTTACACCTGATGCTGATCCTTCTGCAAATGGCTGGAACCTCGGGGCTGGAGATCCACCTCCTGCCGGCACATCAGGCCTGGCTTACGGAGCTTTGGCAAAGTGGGATATCCAGACACTTGGCTTATTACCAGGTCATCTATATCGTATACAGGTAATGATTCATGATGGCGACCAGAATAAAACAGGCGGCGATGCGGGATCAATGTGTACTACCATTTTTGTTCCGGTTGTTTACAATCCAGACATTAACGTTACTTATGTAAATGTTCCCGTACCCGGTGATGTACATACTAATGATAAAGTACCAACTGGAACTACTTACGGAACACCCATCCTGTTATCAAAACCTACAGGAAGTTCTCCGTCTATTACCATGAACAGTAATGGTACCTATAGTTTTGTGTCGAACTTGGTTGGTGTCTATACTTATAATGTACCGGTTTGTATCCCAGGTTCTACCACATGTACAAATACATTATTAACGATAACTGTATTAGGACCGACGATCTTCACAAATCCGCCGGTTGCAAATACCGATATAGCAACTACAAAGATCAATACACCTGTTACATTAAGGACACTTATCAATGACAGGCCCGGACAAGGGACAACATCACTTGTGCCTTCAAGCGTAGTAGTTACCGTTGCTCCAAAACACGGAACAACCAGTGTGAATACTACAACAGGCGACAATACTTATACTCCTGCAACAGGATATGTTGGCCAGGATACGCTTACCTACAGGGTATGCGACAATAGCTCACCAAGTGCACTTTGTGCTACAGCCATACAGATCATTACTATCAGGAAGGCTGATGCTGCTAACAGTACACTGGCTGCAGACGATTACGCTTATACGCTTGTTAACACACCTGTTACAGGTAATGTAAAAACAAATGATACAGATCCTGAAGGCAATACACAAACCGTTGCTACGCAAACAACAACCGCAGCCGGTAAAGGTACATTGGTATTGGCTGCAGACGGCAGTTATACCTTTACTCCCGTAACCGGTTATACAGGCCCGGTGAACTTCCCTTACACAACATGTGATAACGGAACACCGCAGGCATGTGCATCGGCAACATTATATATTATTGTAAGGCCACCGGCTGGGTTTACCAACCCGGATATCAATACAACTTTTGTAAATGTACATGTACCCGGTGATGTTCATACTAATGATCATATGCCTGTTGGAACAACCTATGGTACTTCACCGACTCTTTTATCGGGCCCTGCAGGAAGTCATCCGGTAATTGTAATGAACCCTAACGGTACTTACGACTTTGTATCAGATGTGATAGGCGTATATACTTATGATGTGCCGGTATGTGAGCCAGGAGCGGCTTCACCATGTGCACCTACAAAACTGGTGATAACTGTATTGGATGCAAACAGCAATTCAAATGCACCTGTTGCCAATGTTGATATCGCAACAACAAACCTGAATACACCAGTTATATTAAAAACACTTGTCAATGACGCAGCGGGTAATCCTGCAATAGCATTGGTAACCGGTACCGTGACTGTAACAGTGCCTCCATTACATGGAACTGCCGTTCCGAATGCAGCTACCGGAGATATGACATATACTCCTGCTGTTGGTTTCTTCGGCAATGATACATTGACCTACAGCGTATCAGATAATCAGGCTCCTGCAAAATCTGCCATTGCAAAACAGATCATTACCATTAAGCCTACAGGTGCGCCTAACACAACTTCCGCAGCTGACGATTACAAGATCTTACCGATGAATACACCTGGGACAGGTAATGTTAAAACAAATGACACTGATCCTGAAGGTGACGCTCAAACAGTAGCTACACAAAACACAACGATCGCAGGTAAAGGTAACCTGGTATTGGCTGCTGATGGTAGCTATACCTTCACGCCTTTTGCAGGTTTCTCCGGTCCGATAGATTATCCTTATAGTACTTGTGATAATGGTACACCACAGGCATGTGCTTCAGCAACCTTACATATTTTGGTGCTGCCAGCAGCTTTATTGCCTGATCTTACTCCGTCTATCTTCAATGATGCCAATACGGTATTCCTGAATGGTAGTCGTGATAATGCGATACGCATATTCAATATTGGCTCAGGCCCGACTTCGGCACCAATAATTTTTACAATTCCGAAAATGCAACCGCTTTTTGATATTGCAGTTGATGGGGCACGTACAACTGTGGACGTTTTTGGCGGGCTGGATGTAACCAACAGCAACTGGACGATCGTTGAAGAGGCTTCAAGGTTTGTATTTACATCTAAACCGGGCGTTGTAATACCTGCAGGTGGTTCTAATACTATCGGGTTAACACTTACGGGCCGTGGTATAGTTAATACTACCGGTAACTTAAGTATTACGATCGTGTTTGGAACAGGCGGCGGAGAAACACCATTTAATAATAATCGGGATAACAGAACCTATTCAATAAATTAATTTTCTCTGAATATTAAAACAACAATTATGAAAAAGTATTTGGTTATTAAAACGATCATCATTGCCCTGTGCTTAGGCTCAATGATAAATAAGGTGGCTGCACAAAATGATGCAGACCCGGCCCTTACTAACATGGGTTTTTCGGCATCACCGATTGTGGTGGCTCATACTGCTACTTTAACAGTTGGGTTTAGTAATAACGGATTTACTACCGCTATTGCAACCGGCACGGTAGGTGTAAATATATCCTTGCCCGGCAGTGCTCAATATACTGCTTCGCCGGAATCTATAGCAGCCTTATCGGGTACTTTTTTAAGCAAGTTCAACTGGACCTATAATTCAACAACTAAGGCCTTCCTGGGAATCAACAACCAGCCTATCCTGGCAGGTACATCAGGTACGATCTTAGTGAATATAATAGGTGTAACACCGGTGGCTTTAGCAACTTCAGTTACAAGTATCCAGCGGTTGAACCCTGCAGCTTATCCAAACGAGGACGTAAACAATAATAACCTGAGTGCAACATTAGGTGTTATACCAGGAACCACCACACCTGTATTACTGCTGGACTTCAATGCAGTTAAGCAGGGTAGTAAGGTTCAGTTGAGCTGGAAGACCAGTTCGGAGGTTAACAGTAATTATTTTGATATACAGTACAGCAGGGATGGAGTTAACTGGTCAAGCATAGGAACTTTGGCAGCTGCAGGCAACAGCAGTATAGAAAAGAGCTATGGCTTTACACATAACACACCGGCGGTAGGAGTTAATTATTACCGTTTGAAGCAGATCGATATCGGTAATGCCTTTGTGAACAGCGATATCAGAACGGTAACATTTGCAAGCAATACAGGAATAAAGGTGATGCCAAACCCCGTAGTTGGTAAGTTATATGTGATCTCCAGTACAGGATCAACCTTTACCTCAGTAGGCGTATTTACTGCTGATGGCAAGTTACTTGGCAATTACTACAAACTGGTATCGGGTGGTACAATTGATATGACCAGGTATCCAGCTGGAACATATATGTTAAAGATAACAGATGCACAAGGTTTAACTGAGATCAAAACCATCGTAAAAGATAAATTATAATTGGATAGAATAAGAAGTTAGATAACCAAGCACAAAGAAAAGATGTCCCCCTGCCTTAACCAGGGGGCTCTTTTTGTTTAAAAATGTACGACTCGTAAAAGACTGATTATAAAGCATTTAAAAAACTATAATAAGATTTCCTAAAAAAAAGTAGAAAAAAGTTTGGAAATGTAAATAACGTTTCTATATATTTGTATCCCCTAACATAGTATATTTACTGTCTTTCACGTGTTTTCTCTCCTTATTTTGACAAGGTTGGTTTATCATTATTTTTACCAATTCATCGTCAACAATTACAACAAACAATTAAAAAGATCCGGTTCTAAATGATCTTTGGTCATTAAAAAACCGGGTAGGCTGATTAACCAGTATTAGCAAAATTTTAAAACCATCCAATATTCTTTTATTTTTTGAAAGACCAGACGCTTAAAGCAATACCTGGAAACAGGGATTCGTAACTCTGAAAGAAAATAAAATGAATACAAATTCTACTCCCTCAAGGAAAAGAATTATTCCTGATCTTAGTTCAACTTCACGCAAAATTGCAGTTGCTGCGATAGCTTTACTATTTTCTTTCTGTAAAAATCTTATTAATTGGAACAGCCGATCAAATCATGCCTGTCCAATTCCAGTTCCAACACCAGCAAATCATATTTTTAACGCAGGCTCGATAGTAAATAATAATAAATATTCATAAACGCCATCCTTGTAAAAGGAAAGATCATGAAAAGAAACAGTACTACATATAGAAAACCAACGGCTTGTTTGCAGAACAGGAATTTGGCTGCTATTGTGGTAACCCTGTTACTTTTTATCAGCGCTCAAAACAGCCAGGCACAAAATAATGCCGCTAAAGCTATCGCAGCAAAACCTGCTATCGCTTCAGTTGGTGATTATGTTTGGATCGATAATAATAAGAATGGAATACAGGATGCAGGTGAGCCAGGTGTCCCTAATATCTTAGTGGTATTGTATGATTCCATGTTAAATACGATTGCTTCAAAATACACTGATGCAACCGGCCATTACAGGTTCGACAGCATTGCGGTACCTGCGTTGGGTGATAAAACATTTATTGTTGGATTCTCAAATATTCCACCCGATTATGCTTATACCAGCCAGGTAGATGATGCAAATTCAAAAAATGTGAACAGTAAACTGGACCCCATCAGCGGCAGAACAAGCCCATTTAAGTTACACGCTGGTTCCATGCTTACTGATATTGATGCAGGGATAAAAAGTGCCCCTGGTGTTGTGTTGCCATTGACCATCGACCAGTTCAACGGTAATTATGCCGATGGCGTGATCCGGTTAAAATGGACAACTTTTACAGAAACCAATATTGACCATTTTGATATTGAAAGAAGTGCAGATGGTACCAATTTCAGGCAGATAGGAACACTATCGGCTACGGGTACCAGCAATAGTAATATCGCTTATTCTTACGTGGATCTTATGGCAGACAAAGGATCTAATTTCTATCGGCTGGCCATGATCGACAATGATGGCAACTATACTTACAGCAAGGCCATAACGGTAGGCGTGGATGTTAAAGGGATCAGCGTATCAGTGGTTTATCCAAACCCTTTCAGCAAGCGGGTGGAGGTAAGGATAAATTGCTTAAAATCGGAACAAATTACCATCAGGGTATTGGATAATGCCGGTACCGTTGTAAGAACCCAATTAGCCAATGTACAACCGGGAGAAAATAATATAGTGATCCAAAATGTGGCTGAATTACCAGGTGGCGTTTATTACCTGGAAGTGGTGGGTGACCACAGGAGTATGAAGACCAAGTTGATGAAACAGTAGAATTGTTTGTACAGATTTAATATTTCTTAAAAATATCTTAAACCCTGAAGTTATGAAAAAAAATGCTATTGTATTACTATTAGGATTATCCACCCTTCTCTTTTCCTGCAAAAAGGAACAAACACAGTCAGATATTTCTGCGGGCAATAATAATAACGATGGCCCAGTGTTTGGACGTCAAGGACCTCCTTCGGGCTGTGAACCATTTGCCTATGGACTGCTTGGCCTTAACGGAGGTAATTTTACTATTAACAGCAGTACAAACCTGATCGCTGATGTTGGTTACAGTAGAAATGTTACAAGCACAACCAATCAAAAAATCAATAATTTTACCGGTACAGCCTTTGTGCATAGTCTTGTCACAAGTTTTATATACACAGCAGCTACTTATCAGCCTACAGGAGGAATCGTGAGGAATGATCCCGGGGCTGATGCCCAATTAGATGCTGCCAATGCCAATGCCATCGCAGTTTCTTCGAATTATGCAGGGTTAACGCCAAATTTTACATACGGGGCAGTTAACAGCAACACGACCATTAACAGCGTTGCGCATAATACTGTTGTGCAAATGTCATCCCTGAATTATAATTCCATGGTACTGACATTGAACGGAACTACCGGTTCGGATGATGGCTTTATTATCAATGTACTGGGGAGCTTTGACTTTTCACAAAGCCGGGTACAACTTAATAATGTGAGGCCCGAAAGAGTGATATTCAATTTTCCTAATCCTTCGAGTATTACCGTAAACAAATCCTCGAATGTTTTCAGGGGAACTATATTAGCACCCACGGGAAGCGTGATCTATCATAATCCTGCCAGTTTTGAGGGCTCTATTATCGCTCTTAATATTGCAGTTCATTCTGATTTTAATTTAACTCAGCGGTCTTACTGTGATGGTAGTGATACGGGGAATTGATCTCGGGATTATAACCATCCGGATGCTCGATAATGCCGGTACCGTTGTAAGGACCCAATTAGCCAATGTACAACCGGGAGAAAATAATATAGTAATTCAAAATGTGGCTGAGCTACCTGGTGGAGTATATTCCCCGGGAGTAATCGGTGAACACAGGAGTATGAAGACAGAGTTGCTGAAACAGTAAAATTGTTAATAGAGATTTAATATTTCTTAAAAACCTCTTAACCCCAAAAAATGAAAAAGTTCATCTTTACAACAATTGCAATGTTTACTTTGCTGCTTTTCGTAGCCTGCAAAAAAGAAAATACAGATAGTCTTTCGGCAACAAAGACTGATGATGGTGGAGGGATAGTAACGGGAAGGCAGGGCGGCCCCGGTGGTGGAAATATTTGTCTTGGAAATCTGCCCAATTACCTGTTGATCTTCACCAATGGCAGCAGTGATGCTAACTGGCAGGGAGCTACTAAGGGGTTTATCGGTGATGTTGCAATAAATGGAACTGCGGCAAGCGAGAGAACCTCAGGAGGCGTACCCTATTCAGGTACCGTAAATACAAATGAAAATAGCCTGGGCTCATGGCAAGGTATCATCAATCAGAATTCATCTCAGAGTTCTGTAAATACTGGCCAGGTTGCACTGATCAGCGGACTAACAACAGATATTAACAACGCTTTCAGCCTGATCAACAGTATGTCTCCTACACCGGGATATGAAAGTGTTTCATCAGCTTCATTAAATAATCTGAATACGCAGAATGGTGTTGCAGAAACCTTCGTGATCAATATTACATCAGGTTTGCAGGTGTCATCTAAAATAAATATAACCGGTGATGCGGGAGATATATTTATTTTGCGCTGGGATTCGGATGGTGATCCTACGAACGGCTACCAGGGAATAACAAAATTCCAAAGTGGTGGTGGTATCGTTCCACAAGGCGACCTGATACCTACAAACTTCATCAATGTTGCCGGCGATATTAGTAGCAGCGGTGGCGGAAGTAATCCCGGGGCACCCTATCCACAGGGGCCACGCTATAATAACGGCACAGGCACTTTAATAACAAATGGCGCAAATTTTAATGGAGGAGGTTTTTTTACAGGTTATTGGTTAACTACCGGTGATCCGGTAACAGGCCAAACACATTCACTCAGTAATGCCATTTTCGTTGGTGGCTGGTATAGCACAACCAATAAATTCAGTATGACCTCCGGTACTAGCGGTGTTTATGTAGCTCCTCCGGCAGCAATTGGTTGTGGAAATTAAAAAAACATTCAGGGGAACAATAAGATACTTTTTTCTTGCTTACCAAATAGTCTTACCGCGGGGTAAGGCTTTTTTTTATTCTTTATTGCAGCCCTTTTAAAATGTCTGTAACATTCCTTTGAACGTTGAAAAAGGAAACGAGTTTTTGTATAACACCTTCCACCAAAGCATCGGGGCAGCTGGCGCCGCTGGTGATCAATATCTTCACCGGATCTTTTTTGGGTAGAAAATCCTTAGTAAGCAACTCCTGCTTTTTATGGAAATCGTAATGAAGGATAGCATCCTGCGAAATTATTTTTTCTTCGGAGTTGATAAAATAGGTGGCGATCTTTTCTTCACACAATTCCACCAGGTGCGAGGTATTGCTGCTATTGTACCCACCCACAACAACGGCCAGGTGGGCAGCTGTTTTCAATAATTCATATACGGCCGACTGGTTGTCATTGGTTGCATAGCAAAGCGTATCACGTGTATCTGCAAATCGTTCCCCAATAGTGTTATCCGTGAGCCTGTATCTTTTTATCATTGCCTGTTTTAAAAGGTCTGCGATGGCCTGTGTATCACTTGCAAGCATGGTGGTTTGATTTACTACGCCAATCTGAAGCAGGTCTTTTTCCATATCAAACCCATTTGAATACCTTCCTGCAAATGTGGTGTAAAAATCGGCACCCTCTTTTTCACCACTAACATATTTACTTAAAATGATCGCTTCCTCCATATCATTAACGATGATGGTAGGTGCTGCAGATGCGGCGTGTGAAAAAGTTGCCCTGGTCTCCTCATGCGTGGGTTTGCCATGAACGATCACCGTGTAATTTTTTCTTGCGATCTGCTCACTACGGTTCCATACCTTTTCAACAAAAGGGCAGGTGGTATTATATTTTTGCGTTGGTATGCCAATTGCGTTCAACTTGTCTTCGATGGCCAACGTGGTGCCAAATGCAGGAATAATCACAACATCTTCTTTTGTCAATGTTTCAAAGGGGATCACTTGTTTACCGTTCGTATCCTGCAGGAATTGTACGCCCCGTTCTGCCAGGTCGGCATTCACCTGCGGATTGTGTATCATTTCACTTAATAAAAAAATGCGTTTACCCGGGTTCTCTTCAATTGTCCTGAATGCAATTTCTATGGCATTTTCCACGCCATAGCAAAATCCAAAATGGCGGGCAAGATAAATTTGCAGGGGGCCAAAATCAAGGAGCGAAGGCGTAAAATCCTTTTTCATTTTATCGGCCTCCTTTCTTTTATTCTTGATAGCTGCAATTAAAGGGCTCCTGTAAATTATGGGAACATTGAACTGTTTCATACTAAAAAATAACACTGCAAAGGTACGATCTTGGAAGGGTTTTAAGCAGCCGGCAATTTTTCAATATTACCGCTTACATTTGATCTGATAAAAAATGATCATCTTGAACAGTACAGGTAGTGAATATAAAAAAGCCGGCTGGATACAAAATAGCAATGTATATGAAGTAAATCTTCGCCAGTATACCCGCGAAGGAACATTCAATTCTTTTTTGCAGGAGCTTCCGCGCCTGAAAGAAATGGGTGTAGAAATCTTATGGCTCATGCCGGTTACACCTATCTCACAAAAAAATAAAAAGGGGGAACTGGGCAGTTATTATGCATGCAGCGATTATACTTCTGTTAATCCCGAATTTGGGACGATGGATGACTTTAAGAATCTGGTGAGAATGGCCCGGGAAATGGGTTTTAAAATAATAATCGATTGGGTGGCCAATCATACGGGTTGGGATCATGTGTGGACAATAACAAACCCCGAATTTTATTTAATGGATACCGGAACCAGTGATTTTAAAATGGCAAGCGGCATGGAGGATATCATTGAACTGGATCATAAAAATCCGGCATTACGTGCAGCCATGATCGATGCAATGGATTTTTGGGTAAGGGAATGTGATATCGACGGGTTTCGCTGCGACCTTGCCTTTTGGGTGACATTGGATTTCTGGGATGCTGCAAGAACTGTGTTGGAAAAACGAAAAAAATTATTCTGGTTAGGTGAATTCGACCCATTGGATAATCCCGCATACTGTACTGTTTTTGATGCGGCTTATACCTGGACATGGATGCATAAAACTGAAACCTTTTATAAAAAGGAATGTGACCTGGCTGTATTGAAAAATGTATTGCTCCAATATAAAACTACTTGCGGGGAAAACAATATTCCGCTTTGGTTTACAAGTAATCACGATGAGAACAGCTGGAACGGGACAGAATATGAAAAATACGGCGACATGGCCAAAACCTTGGCTGTATTCAGTTTTACCTGGAGTGGCATGCCGCTCATATATAGTGGGCAGGAATTACCCAATAAAAAAAGGATTAAATTCTTTGAAAAAGACAGCATCGATTGGAAGGATAAATGTGAGTTGCATGAATTTTACAGCACCTTACTGCAATTGCGAAAAGATAACCCGGTATTCAATGCAGAAGGTACTTCCATGTTCACCGAGTTTTTAAATACAAACAATAATGATAACGTGATGGCATACCTGCGTACGAATGGGGAATATTCCCTGTTGGTATTGCTGAACATGGGGGATAAAATGATTCATTGTGTGATAACGGGAAAACAACTACACGGCCGGTACAGAGAGGTTTTCAGCAAAAGAAGCGAAGCATTGGGAGAAGCGAAGGCCTTTGATCTGCCGCCATGGGTTTACCGGGTATATGAAAATTGCTGACAAAACTATATGTTCGTAAAACACTTAAACCAACTAATATCAAAAAAAATACTTTCTTTATTGTATTCAGCGGCCATCCGATGAATATGAAAACAAAAATTACTTTAGGGGGGAAAAGAATAGCTAAGGGGCGG
>JANYIM010000050.1 GCA_025362055.1 Bacteroidota bacterium | reverse complement strand
GTGCGCCTTTAATCCAAATAAACCGATATTGCTTTTGATATTGTTGATGCCCAGGAGGTCCATCAGGTATTCGGTATTGGCGTTGCTGCTGAACATGATCATGCCACGGGCCACATCGATGAGTTTTATACTGTCTCCGTTGATATGGTTATTCTTCTTCTCATATTCCAGCCACGACGGGTGTGCGTTACCGTCAGTACCGGGTAAATAATACCTGTTCAGTTCACTCAGGGGTACATAACTGTTCTTGTCAATGACGGCGCTGCTGGCCTGTTTTGCAAATTCAACGGCTACCAATATCTTAACGGTACTGGCTAAGGGCATTAATTTATTTTCGTTAAGAAATGCAATGATGGTATCATTCTTTGTTATATAGACAGAAGCCCTGCCTTTATTTGCTTTGATGAAATTGAGAAATGAATCTGCCACAGCCGGCTTCAATTGTGCGGTGGTGTTATTACTGCAGCATAAACCTGCTACAAGTGCTGCTATGCAAAGCAGGTGTCTATAAAAAGGGGTGTTCATTTTTTCTGTTTTAAATAAAGACTAATGGTGCAGGATGAGATCAAAATGAATTCTTCCACATCATACTTTCCACGGGCTTATTATGTTGTCCGCTGTACTTGGCATTTTTTTTCTGGTTATACTTTACTTCTATCTCACCTTCTACCGGAAAGTAGATGAGCTGGCCAATGGGCATTCCCTTGTACACTCTTACCGGTTGTTTAACGGAAATTTCCAGTGTCCAGTTACCGCAAAAACCCACGTCGCCTTTTCCGGCAGTAGCGTGAATATCGATGCCCAACCTGCCGGTACTTGATTTGCCTTCAAGGAATGGCACATGGGCATGTGTTTCGGTGTATTCTTCTGTAACGCCCAAATAAAACTCGTGTGGCTGCAATACGATCCCTTCATCGGGTATCTCAAAATGCTCAATGGTATTGTGTTTTTTGGAATCCAGTTCCCGGTTGCTATAAGTAGCCAGGTGTTTGCCCAGGTGCACGTCATAGCTGTTGCTTCCCAGGTTATCCCTGTCGTACGGTACGATCTTGATGGTACCTTTTTCCATTTCTTCCAGGATGCGTTTATCGCTCAGTATCATTCTTTATTTGTTTATTTGTAAAATTAAAATATTCACTATTCAATACACCCTATTCAATTTGCAGTATGCCGTTGGTTTATCAACAAAATATTAACGCCGTAACAAAAATAGGTGTTTGGCATATAGCCGAAGAAGAAGATTTTTTTTTGAAACAGGTGCCCTTGCAAAGAACCATCACGCATTGGCACAAACGGCTACAACACCTCGCTGGCCGACTGCTGCTAAAAGAATTGTACCCCGACTTTCCTGTTGGCCTCATCCAGGTCGCCGACACTAAAAAACCTTTCCTTGAAAATGAACCCTATCATTTTTCCATATCTCATTGTGGCGACTATGCTGCAGCGATGGTAAGTAAGGAGTACAGGGTAGGAGTGGATGTGGAGTTGGTGACGCCGAAGATCGAACTGATTCAATTTAAGTTCATGAGTGATGTGGAATTGAAAATAAGCAATGGGCAACAGGCGGCAGGCAGGCAATGGGCAACGCTTTGCTGGAGTGTAAAGGAATCGGTTTATAAATGGTGGGGTAATGGTGGCGTAGATTTTAAAAAAGACATAGTCATAATAACAATTTCAGGTGATGCAGGTGAAGGTATCGTGCATTGTGTTTTTAAAGATGACCGGGAGTTGAACGTTCATTTTCTTCACTTCAATGATAATTACCTGACCTGGGTTTTAACGGCTCATTGATCCGGTATAATTTAAGGGGTCCTGACAGAGTAAGGACTTTAGCCCGGTATAAAGATCAGGATAGGCATTGTTCATAGCTGACGGTTTCTCAAAAAATATTTCAATACTTTCTGCCCAGAATTCCTGGAAACTTTTCATTGCATAATCAGAATAGAGGTCATTGCCGGGAATTTTTTCCAATTCAAATACTTTATTGGCGGTTTCGCTGAAATGGGGGAAAGTGGAAACAAAATTATTTTCAATGTTCTCGTTGCACACAAAATTCTGGTAATAATAAGCATGTGCCATTTCATGAAGGCCAACATTTTGCCCGTCATTCGGGTACTGGTAACCTTCCAGGAAATGTTTCCAGGACATATTGATACTTTGTCCGGATACATTTCCTTCCAGTAAGCTAAAGGCGGCATGAGCGTGTACGAATTCCTGCGGATACACATGTATGAATTCGAATTGCGGTAATAAATAATTCTCAAATCCAAAGCTTAACTGGATGGCTGCTGCACTGATCAGGACGGGCATTTCCTTAAAGCCTTTGTTGTCGTGTATCTTGAATGTCTTGCGATCAATGAATGCCTTGAGCCGTTTTAAGAACCTGTTTTTTTGAGGCGGGTTTAAAGCAACGAAATAGGGAAAATGTTTATTGAGTATTTGAATGATCATTTCATCACTGAAATCCAATTCATCCCCATAAAAAACATTGTAGGGTGTTTTACTGATAGTTGTGTTGAAGGCAGATCCATCTTCATCGGTTATATTATTCCTGTCAAAAACAAGCAAAAGGATAAAGGCGAACATTAAAAAAAATGATATCAGGGCATCATCATACTTATTATTGAAGGTAAACCCGAGCGTACATGCAAACAGGGCCAGGGGTACTATGAATTTAAAACGTTGGCCCATATTTATTCTTCGGGCAGGTTAGTGTCGCCTTCCAGCAATGGGATATCACCAACAGATGCACCTGCAATTCCTTTTACAGATCCGTACATGCCACTGGTACTGATCAATACTTT
>JANYIM010000036.1 GCA_025362055.1 Bacteroidota bacterium | reverse complement strand
ATCAGCCATTGGAGCTATAAAGTTGTAAAAGGTGACAATAATACCGTGCGCATCGACATAGATGGCAGACAATATACGCCGCAGGAGATCAGCGCCATGGTATTGCAAAAAATGAAGAAAACGGCCGAAGACTATCTGGGCCAGGAAGTTACGGAAGCAGTGATAACCGTTCCCGCTTATTTTAATGACGCTCAACGCCAGGCAACTAAAGAAGCCGGTGAGATCGCAGGGCTTACCGTTCGCAGGATCGTGAACGAACCTACCGCAGCCGCATTGGCTTATGGTTTAGATAAGGGTGGAAAAGACCAGAAGATCGCTGTATTTGATCTCGGCGGTGGAACATTCGATATATCTGTATTAGAACTGGGCGATGGTGTGTTTGAAGTAAAATCAACGAATGGCGATACGCATTTAGGTGGCGATGATTTTGATAAAGTGATCATGGATTGGCTGGCCGATGAATTTAAGAATGATGAAGCCATTGACCTTCGTAAAGACCCGATGGCATTACAGCGTTTGAAAGAAGCTGCAGAAAAAGCAAAAGTGGAATTGTCTTCTTCATCCGAAACAGAAATAAACCTGCCTTATGTAACAGCAGTGGATGGTGTGCCCAAGCATTTGGTAAAAAAACTAACCCGTGCAAAATTTGAAGCACTGGCAGATAAACTATTTGAACGTTGTTTAAAACCATGCGAACAGGCATTGAAAGATGCCAACATGAGTACTTCAGAAATTGATGAAGTGATCATGGTAGGAGGTAGCAGCCGTATTCCCAAAGTATTGGAGATCGTTGAAAAATTCTTCGGCAAAAAACCAAACCGTGGTGTTAACCCCGATGAGGTTGTTGCCGTAGGTGCAGCGATACAGGGTGCAGTATTGAGCGGTGATATCAAAGACGTATTATTATTGGATGTTACGCCATTGGGTTTAGGAATTGAAACAGCAGGTGGCATCATGACGGTGATGATACCAAGCAACACCACCATCCCAACAAAAAAATCGGAAGTATATTCAACTTATTCGGATAACCAGCCCGGTGTGCAGATACACGTATTACAGGGCGAACGCCCGATGGCGAACGGGAATAAAAGCCTGGGTACGTTTAACCTGGATGGTATTCCGCCTGCACCGCGTGGTGTTCCTCAAATTGAAGTGACATTTGATATTGATGCCAACGGTTTGATACACGTGAATGCAAAAGACAAGGGCACGGGCAAAGAACAAAAGATAACCATACAGGGCGGCAGCGGCTTAAGCAAGGAAGAAGTTGAAAAGATGAAGGCCGAAGCAAAAGCAAATGAAGCCACGGATAAGATCGAGAAAGAAAAAGTAGAAAAGATCAACCAGGCGGATAGCTTAATATTCCAGACAGAAAAACAACTGAAGGAGTATGGCGAAAAAATTCCTGCAGAAAAGAAGGCGCCGATAGAAGCCGCACTTGCCAAATTAAAAGAAGCGCACAAAACACAGGACCTTGCATCCATTGATGCAGCTACTGCGGAAATGAATACAGCGTGGACGGCAGCAAGTGAAGAAATGTATAAGGCAACACAGGGCGCACAGCAGCCTGGTGCTGATGGGCATGAGCATGCAGAAGCGCAGGAGCAACAGGGTGGTGGAGACAGTAAGGTGGAGGATGTACCGTTTGAAGAGGTGAAATAAACTTCTGATTAGACGATCACGTTGATCTCGCAGTTTGAATTAAAATAGTAATATGAAAACCGTAGCTCATTGGCTGCGGTTTTTTATTTGTCACATAGATTTTTAATATTTTTTTTTATCTTCAATAGTAATTTAAAATACCAACAATGAACAGACCTTTCTTACTCACGATGATCCTTACATTATCTCTTGCTGCTTCCTTTGCACAAACAACTGCAACATGGAATAAATGTAAATGGCTTATCGGTGATTGGGTAGGTGAGGGTAGTGGAAAACCCGGACAGGGAAAGGGTTCCTTTTCATTGAAAGAAGACCTGCTGGGCAAAGTGCTGGTTCGAAAAAATCATTCAGAATATCCTGCTACAACTGATAAGCCGGCTGTTGTTCATGATGACCTGATGATCATTTACACTGATTTTGGTGGCAATCCATCCAAAGCAATTTATTTCGACAATGAAGGGCATACCATCAATTATTCGATCACCTATTCCGATAATCTCATCAGTTTCTTAAGCGATAAAATTCCCGGCGTTCCCGTTTTTCGTTTGTCTTATGCATTAATCGACAACACAACAGTAAACATTAAGTTTGAAATGTCGCAGGACGGAGAAAAATTCATGACCTATACAGAAGGGAAATGTAAAAAGGTGAATTAGCTGGCATCGCAACGTAGTTAGGCTTATGGCCAACTACGAACATCTCTTTTTCCTATCTTTATTCCCACTCACTTCAATACTGCATCATGAAAAAGGTCGGACTTGTAAAAAAATGGAAATAAAAACTGTAAAGCCTTTTTAGTACTATTGTAAAACAATGTAAAGCAAAACCGGTATAAATCTCAAAAACTGTAAAGCCAAATCTGTACATACCGGATTAAAGTGTAAAGCTATTTCAGTACAAGACATTTGAGGATAAGACAAAATACTTATAGGAATGTTATAGGGACCTTATAGGGACCTTATAGGGACGTTATAGGGAAGGTCCTTTATAGCTTCTTTATAACTCCTTCCTGGTTCATCCATGGTTCAACCGTGTTTTCCTTATGTTCTCTCTGTTATTTTTCACAGACGCCGGGGCGTTCGTATAGGAAAGGTTTTCCTATCTTTAATATGCACTCACTTAATACTGCATCATGAAAAAAAATCTCATTGTTTTTTTATGCATTACCCTTATCAACGGGTTTGCCATTGCTCAAACAGACAATATCTTAAAGTATGAAAAAACAAGTGCCATGATACCTATGCGGGATGGGGTAAAATTGTTTTCCACCATCCTTTCGCCGGTGAATGCAACACAGCCTGTTCCTATCCTGATACAACGTACGCCCTATGGAGCAATGGGTGCCGGTGTCCCTGATGATACAACGGTAGATGTGAATGCGCTGGGTACCTATTATTCTGTGATGCTTAAAGAAGGGTATATCCTTGTTTCGCAGGACATACGCGGTAAATACAAAAGCGAAGGAACAATGCAGATTCACCAGCCATTGATCCATGCAACACAGAAAGGAGCGATTGACGAAAGCACGGATACCTGGGATACGGTTGACTGGCTCACAAAAAATATAAAGAATAATAACGGAAAGGCAGGGATACTTGGCATTTCTTATCCGGGTTGGTTGGCACTGGTAGGCGCTGTTGATCCGCATCCTGCGTTGAAAGCCTCGTCGGAACAGGCTTGTATGTCGGATCTTTTTTTGGGAGATGACTTTCATCACAATGGTGCATTTCGTTTGAGTTATGGGATGGAGTATACCTATGAACTGGAGCATGATATCAGCAAAGACAGTGATTTCCCTTTTCCACAATTCGACCTGTACGACTGGTACCTGAATCTTGGCTCACTGAGCCGGGTAAACGAAAAGTATTTTCATGATAAAATCCCCACCTGGAATAATTTTACGGCACATCCCAACTATGATAGTTTCTGGAAAAAGAATTCGCCGCTCAGTTATGTGCCTTACCCACAGATACCGCAATTACATGTAGGCGGTTACTACGACCAGGAAGACATGAACGGTCCGCAATTGATGTATGGGCAAATGGAAAAAAAAGACAGCTTTAATCGTAACTATATTGTATTAGGCCCATGGAATCATGGCCAGTGGTCAAGAGGCAGGGGAGACAGTTTGGGAAAGATATCCTTTCAAACTAATACATCGGATTGGTTCCAGGCCCTGCAAAAAAAATGGTTCGATTACTGGCTCAAAGGTATCGGGGATGGTAAGTTTGATGAAGCCACCTGTTTTCAAACTGGCAGTAACTTATGGAAAAAATATAGCAGTTGGCCACCCAAAGAAGCGGTCATAAAAAATTTGTATGCCGGCGCCAACAACACCTGCTCTTTTAATAAACCTACCGATACCAAAGGTTTTGTGAGTTATACCAGTGATCCGGCAAAACCGGTGCCATACCGTCTTCCACCCATTGAAGCAACCTATGGCAGGGGTAGCAGGTGGCGCACCTGGCATGTAGAAGACCAGCGTTTCGTGTATTCGCGACCGGATGTGATCAGTTTTACAATGGATTCATTGACGGAAGACCTTACTATTACCGGGCAGATCACCGCACATTTATTTGCAAGTACAAGCGGTACCGATGCCGACTGGATTGTGAAACTGATAGATGTGTATCCTGCTTTTGATGCAAAGAGTTATACGATGAGTAATTACCAGTTGCCCATTGCCATGGAAGTTTTCCGGGGAAGGTTCAGGAAAAGTTTTGAAAAACCCGAGCCGCTCATTCCTAACAAACCCGAAGAATTTGTTATCGACCTTCACCAGATCAATCACACTTTTAAAAAAGGGCATCGTTTAATGATACAGGTACAGAGCACCTGGTTCCCGGTCATTGACCGCAATCCGCAAAAATATGTTGCGAATATCTTTGAAGCAAAGGAAAGCGATTTCATCAAGGCTGAACATAAAATTTATTTTACAACACAATACCCAACGTATGTTGAGTTGCCCGTGATGAAATAATATGGGATATACTATCTATACAAGCCTTACATTCCGGATGTTGGCGTGCATCTCACTTCGTGCATGACCTTCATCTTCTTCATAATTTTTTAATGCCTTTTTCGTTTCAATTTAATATCTTTATTGACCCGGTTTTAGCTTTAAATTGCAAATATCCATATGCATAAAAAAGTATTCTATACTTGCACGGTTATTTTGGTTTTATTACTGATCAGGTCTCCTGTATTTGCCCAGCACAACAAAGCGAAGGAGGATACTTTCTTTTTGGCAAAGAAAAAAGGATTGCTTGGCAGATTTGGAAAAATGATCGCTG
>JANYIM010000282.1 GCA_025362055.1 Bacteroidota bacterium | reverse complement strand
TCACCAGCATCAGCCCCAATCCTGCTGTTAAGTTGCTGAATATTTTATGCAATGCAAATGAAGCGACGGCCGCAAATTGTAATATCTATAATAGCGAAGGCAGGCTGGTGAACAGTATTGCTGCTTATTTTAATAAGGGTGATAATACCTTATCGGCAGATGTATCAACCTTACCTGCAGGAACTTATTTCATTGTACTGAGCAGGCCAAATGAGAGGATAACGGAAGCAAAGTTCATTAAACAATAAACAAATGAATTAGCTAAGAGGCCAAAAGAGAAAAGTAATGCTTACTTTCTTTTCCCTCTTTTATGCTCGTAACTAAGTTTTTTATTTGATCAGTTCCGTGATCACCTTCCCCACACAACCATTAGGCATTTGTATTTTTAGCATGGCTGCAATAGTAGGCGCAATATCGGTCATGGAAGTTTCCCGGTTGGTTTGCCCCGGTTTAACACCCCAACCATAAAATACACAGGGAATATGTGAATCATATGGATACCAAACACCATGTTCGATGCCGTCATTTGTATAATCCGTGTATTGTGGTTTGTAAAAGAATTGCACATCCCCGCTCCTCCTGTAATTGTAACTGTTGGCTATCTTTTCCCGGATCATTTCAGGCATTGATGTAAGGTAAAGATCATCCAGGTCAAAAGCATTTAGCACTTCATCAACGGTTTTTAAATAATCTACAATTACTTTCTTAATCTCTTTTTTATTGATGCCGGCCGAATCAATTACTGTATGGTTAAGGTAAAGGTCATAGTCGTATATTTTTTTTGCAATATTATCAATACCAAATTTTTGTTTACAAACAGCATTGATGTTCTTCAGGAGAGTGCCGGAATTCAACGCCCCGGCCGTATGGTATTTTTTTGTTTTCAGGAACTCTCCAACCTGCGGAGCCCCGTGATCAGCACTTAAGAACAGGAGGTAATTATTCTTTCCCAGCTTATTATCTAAAAAAGATAAAAAAGCAGCGATCTCTTTATCAAGCCGCAGGTACATATCTTCGATCTCCATTGAATTAGGGCCAAAGCGATGTCCTACATAATCGGTTGATGAAACACTTATACAAAGCATGTCTGTTTCTTTTCCCATTCCCATTCCCTCATTATTAATGATCTGTTCTGCAAAATCCAGCGTATAGGTTGTACTAAATGGTGATGACCTGAATGTATTGTAGTTGTTGCTGCCGATCACCGATTGTAATTTATGCGGAAAGGTCCTGCTCTTATCACTCTCCAGTAATTTTTCAAATGGCATATCATCATCCGTACTCTGTTGGTATTTACTTTTATCATACAATAAATTCCAGTCGCTTTGCATCAGCGAATCGGGCATCTTCCTGTTATTATAATTCTGAACCCAGGCTGGTAACTCATTGGTATAATAAGTGCTGGTTATCCATTTCCCGGTCAGGTCATCAAACCAGTAAGCGGCATTGGCACTATGCCCTGCCGGTAGTATGCCACCCCGGTCTTTTAAAGCAATACCAATTACTTTACTCCTGAAATTAGTAGCAAGCCGAAGTTCATCACCAATGGTATTGGTAAACATATTCCGCGGACTCATCTGCCCTTCTTTAATACTGTTGGAACCAACGGGCATTACCGTTGTATCTTTTGCACAATACATTAAAATACCAGTCTCCCTATCCACCCAATCATTGGCAACAATACCATGAATGGCAGGCACACTTCCCGTATACAGGCAGGTATGGCCTGCACCTGTTACAGTGGGTATATATGGTATCATGGTGTTTTCAGCGCTAAAACCTTCTTTTAGTAAACGCTTGAACCCATTGGGCCCATACATTTCGCTATACCTGTATAAATAATCCCAACGCATCTGGTCTATCACAAGGCCAACAACCAATTTTGGCCGGCTAACCTGCGCAGTAGCAGAAAAAGTAATGAGCAATAGGCAATAGGCAATACAAAAGTGCTTTGAACGCATAGAAGATTATTTTCTCAAAGATAATTGTTATGTCGTTGAATTTACACCAACAGCCATGTTAAGCCAAGGTTATGCATTTTGCCCTCAATGCCTTAATTTTGAGGCCTCGCCCCAACCGCTCTTTAAGGGAGAGGGAACTGGAAGATTAAAGCGGAGATCAATGCGATGAATGCAGTAAATATTTAAATAAACAATCTTAAATATTAATATAACAATGGATGTATTTGAAAAATTAGTAAAAGACGGTGGCCCAATCGGCCAGTTCATGGATCGGGCACATGGATATTTTGCATTTCCGAAATTAGAAGGAGAGTTAGGTCCGCACATGAAGTTCAGGGGCAAGGATGTATTGGTGTGGAGTTTAAATAATTACCTGGGATTGGTAAATCATCCCGAAGTAAGAAAAATAGATGCTGAAGCTGCCGCTAAATATGGCATGGGTAATCCAATGGGTGCTAGGATGATGAGTGGTAATACAGCAAAACATGAAGAGCTGGAAAAAGTCATCAGTGAATTTGTGAACAGGGAAGATACTATGTTGCTGAACTTTGGATACCAGGGTGTGGTAAGTTGTATCGATGCATTGGTGAACCGCCGTGATGTAATTGTGTATGATGCCGAAAGCCATGCCTGCATCGTTGATGGGGTACGCCTGCACATGGGGCATCGCTATGCTTTTAAGCATAATGATATTGAAGATTGCGAAAAACAATTGCAAAGGGCTGAGGAGATGGCGGCAAAAAATGGCGGTGGCATCCTGGTCATCACCGAAGGTGTTTTTGGAATGGATGGCGAACAGGGAATTTTAAAAGAGATCGTAGCGCTAAAGAAAAAATACGAGTTTCGTGTTTTTATTGACGACGCGCATGGTTTCGGATACATGGGACCAACAGGTGCCGGTGCCGATGAAGCACAGGGTTGCCAGGAAGGTATTGATCTTTATTTTTCTTCCATGGTAAAAAGCCTGGGCAGTTTGGGCGGATTTATTTGTGGGCCCAAAGCCATTATCAAATACTTGCGCTATAATGTGCGTTCGCAAATATTTGCGAAGAGTGTACCGCTGGTTGTTGTGGATGGTATGCTAAAGCGCATGGACATGATAAAGACCATGCCTGAACTAAGAGAAAAATTGTGGCATAATGTGAACCAATTACAAAGCGGATTAAAAGAAAAGGGATTTGATATTGGCAGTACCAATAGCCCTGTTACACCCATTTACATGAAAGGCGATGTGCCGGAAGCCACACAAATGGTAATGGACCTCAGGGAAAATTATGGCATCTTCTGCTCTATTGTTGTGTACCCCGTTATACCAAAAGGCGATATCATTTACAGGCTGATCCCAACAGCTGCACATACGGATGCCGATATTGAAAAGACCTTACATGCTTTTGAAGCAACCAAAAAGAAACTCGATGCCGGAGCATATAAAGCAGAGAAGATACCGGATATGGCGGAGAAGGGTTGAGCCGTTTAGAAGGTTTAGTTTACCAGCATTTGTACTTCATGGCGCATCATTGTAAATATGATTTATTGATTCAATCATTTTAGCAGTGTGCTAAAATAAGTAGGCAGGCTTAGAAAAGCCTGCCCTATTCACCCGAAAATCTAACTCTAATTTTTATTTGGTTACACTGATAATAATAGAAGCTGAATCCACACCATGGGTGCAGCCTCCATGATCACCACCCCCATGATGCCAGCAGGAATCAAGATTTTGATGATGGGTGGAATCATATTCAATATTTCTTGCCCTTACACCAACTATATACAGGCCGGGCTGCGAAAAACTTACCGTATTGGTCTTTAAAGCAGTAATATTATATTGTGTAGTAGCCGTAGCCGACGGTGTTACCGTCCAGCTAACAACATTACTGCTGGTACTAACCTGCAGGGCCACTGTTTGACCAACTACGGCAGTGGTGGTAGAAGCCGTTACAGTGGTAGCATCCGCACCGGTATTGGATTTGGAGCAGGAAACAAAAATGGCAACTGTCATTGCTGCAAATAAAATGGTTCTTTTCATAATTGATTTTTTTGAAGTGAAAAAATAACGGGCCGCTGCCTGTATAAGAATTATGATGCAGGTAAGCCATCAAAAGGTTGGGTAAACTTTAATTTATTTTTTTCACCCAACCTTTTAACATTTTTTTATATCTACTATTTACCCGGAAGCTATGCCAGAGCAATTAAGCCAATTGATACAACTATGCATTAAAGGGGAAAGGAATTCCCAGCGGCAACTCTATGACTTGCTTGCTCCAAAAATGTTCACCGTATGCCAGCGCTATTCCCGTAGCAGGGAAGAGGCCGAAGATACCCTGCAGGAAGGCTTTATGAAAGTATTTGAGAACTTACAGCATTTCAGGTTTAGCGGTTCATTTGAAGGTTGGGTAAGAAAAATAATGGTGAATTGTGCTTTACAAAAATTCCGGAATAAACCTCAACTGCACGCCATTATGAATATTGATGATAGCAAAGTGGAATTCACTAATACAGAAAATATTTCCTCTCAATTGGGCAGCAAAGAATTATTGAAACTGATACAACTGCTACCGCCCGCATACCGGATGATATTTAACCTCTATGTTTTCGAAGGAATGAAACATCGCGAAATAGCGACGTTATTGGGTATTTCAGAGGGCACTTCTAAGTCCAACCTGTCTGATGCCAGAACCATTTTACAAAAAGCCGTTACCAGTAGTTCATTAATTGCCAAACAAAATATTAATTAACATGAGCGAAAATTTACATGATATTGATGATCTTTTCAGGAACCCGCTAGAGCAGCATGAAGAAATGCCCGGCACCGGTGTTTGGGAGGCCATTGATAAAAGCCTTGATAAGGATAATATAGTTGCGATACAAAGAAAATATGGAAGGCTTAAGCGTATTGCCATTGTTTTGCTTATACTATTATTGGGCACGCTTGTTTATGAGATACAATCAAACCGGCCCGGAAAAGACAGTGTTGATAATAATAAAACTAAAACTGAAAATGCCGTAAACGATATACCACCAGCCCTTTCAAAGGATAATGCAATAACCAATACACAGCCAACCGGCCCCGCAATAAACAGATCAATTACAGTAAACGATAAGACCGCCGGCAACATTACCACGCCTGGGAATGATAAAAATCCGGCTTTAATAAATTCATCCAGCCCAAATCCGGATCAAGCAGTTTCAATTGATAAAAACGGAAAAGATAAATTAATCGTTCCGGGCAAACTGCTGCAAAAAAATACTTCGCCGGTAGCAAAAGGGAAGTCAATGTTAAAACTGGCTTCCGGTGAAAAATTGAAGATCGTTATCAACAACCCTGGTCTTGTTGGTGCCGACAATGATGAAGATAAAAATAACAATACGGTACCCGGCAATACAGGTTTATTATACTCCATATTACAGTTACCAAGGATAAGTATGGAAAAAATATCGCTCAATACAAATAAGCTCCAGTCTGGCCAGCCGGTATTGGAAAAAAAGAAGCCTGGTGCCGAAACTGTATTTGCTTCTTCGGTTGGAAGATCAGTATCATCAAAAAAAATAAAGCCCTTCCATTTTTCTGCAAGCATTTTCTTTGCACCCATGTTTTCCTCCAATCGCATTCAGGACGACCATAAGGATGGCAGGCCTAATGACAGGAATGCAATTAAGGATAATGAACAAAAACAATATGCTTATTCCTTCGGTTTATCTGTTGAAGTACCATTTGCAAAAAGATGGGGGCTGCAATCGGGCTTAACCTTCCTTAATAAGACCACAGATATTGCACCGCAGAAAATATATGCCAGGCTGGATAATGACGGCAAGGTGAAATACGAATTCAACTGTTCATCAGGTTATTCCTACATAACCCCTAAAAATGGTTCCCAGCCTGCTGTTGGTGATAGCATCAATACATCTGCATCTACCAACCAGTTGAAATACCTCGAGATACCATTAGCAATAAAATATAGTTTCAATATTGGCAAATTCAGTATCAGTCCAACCGTTGGCAGTTCGGTCAACATACTGGTGAAACAGAAAACAGAAACCGGACTGGCCAATGGCAATTCCTTCGACAAACAAACGATCAATAATATCGAGGGATTGAAGCATGCTTATTTGAATGCGTTTGTTGGTGTTGGACTTGATTATAACATCAATAAAAAAATTGCAGTGAATATTACACCGGCCTCTAATTTTGCCATAACATCTATCAACAAAAATTCGCCCGTTAAATCCTATCCAAATGCAGTAGGAGTAGCGGCAGGGTTGAAAATAAAATTCTAAACAGATCATGAAAAATTTCAAACTTACCACTCAATTATTGATTGCTGTGATCACCTGTGTTTTTACCAACAGGTTTTGTATTCATAATGGGATCCTGTAAAAAAGATCCATCCACAGAGGTATTTGCCCTGCAGCAGCATACATGGATCAATAAACAAATTTCCATCCCGGGTGAGAAATGATCAAAATACGCCCGGCACTTAGTGTTCATTTTCAACCCTTTACTGCCATCCTCATTTTATTTCGAAAAAAGATGGCATTGGGTCAAACCAACTGTATAAGAATTTCGTACTTTTTCTGTCATTTCCTAAACAATACTGCTAAAATGTATTGCCGGTGATGGTACCAAAACAATTTTTATGAGCACAACAAACTATGCAGCAACCGTTGCTGCCCTCTACGAAGCCTTTGGCCGTGGAGACATCCCTTTTATCATTGACCATATTGCTGATAACTGCGTATGGATCGGTACAGGTGAAGGCGCTATACCTTCGGGAGGTACTTACAAAGGTAAAGACGCCGTTAATTTTTTCATTCGCCTTGGTGAAAGTGTGGACATGACGTCCTTCAACATTATTTCCATCAGCAATATCAATGATGCTGAGGTAGTTTCATTCGGGAATATGGCTGGCAATTCAAAAGCTACCGGCAAAGTTTCTTCATCCGATTGGGCAATGCATTGGAAATTCAATGCAGATGGAAAGGTTGTTTATTTCCATGATTTCCATGACACCGCAGCAGGTTATATTGCTAATCAACCATAAATAAAATGTCACCCGTTCCGCCAAAAGCGGAACGGGTCAGTTACTATATCATTTCAACAAATACTAGTAACAAAAAGTTAATACTCCTGTCAAATCCAGTTTGGACATAATACGGTGCACTTAGTCAAACTAAGTATTAACGGGCATCTCAGCACTTATTTTTTATTTGGGCATAGCAATACCAATTACAAATTGGTATACAATGATAAAATACTCCCCGTACTTTTACATCAGCAAGCAGTAACATCCTGTTATTGCAAGTACTGCGGATATTTCCGCTTCCTCAACTTTTCTGCCATTTGTTAGCCAACGCCATTGCGTCATATAAACTTTTTAGAAATTGTTTATTAACCCTTTAAATTAAATTTTATGAAACACAACAAAAGTTTTATCGCAGCCGTCTTTTTCTCCTTATTGTCATTTACGCAGGTAAGCGCAGCTAACAGCAATGAAGTTCCAACTGCCTTGCCGGTAGAACTAAAGTATGCAGGCAATGTCAAAAACCTCCCATTGATCCAACTGGATTTTTCCGGCACCAGGGAAGAAAATGAATTTTACATCTCTATTACAGATGAATCAGGCTTTGTACTATACAGCGACAAAGTAAAAGGAGAAAAATTCTCAAAACAGTTCTTATTGAACACAGAGGACCTGGGTTTTGCCGTACTCAATTTTGAGATCAAAAGTGCCAGGTCCGGGAAGACGGTGGTTTATAAAGTAAGCCCCCGGGAAAAGATCACACCACAGGTAAGTATAGTAAAGTTATAACCCAACAACATAATAAAAATCCCGTTCAATTGAACAGGATTTTTATTTCATTAAATTATGTCTTATGGAAAAATACCCAACTCAGCATAGCTGGTGGCCACTTTGTTAATGGCATTAACGTAAGCGGCTGTACGCATATCAGGTATGGAAGGATTGTCTTTCCATATCTGCATGATCTCCCTGGTAGCAGTGATCATCGTTTCTTCCAGTCCGCTATGCACCAGGTCTACTTCCTCAGGGCCGTGCATGATGAATTCCCTTTCCTTAACGCTTACTTTTTTATTACCCATTTCTTCGATCTGGTTCAGGATATGCGTGTTCAGGTTCTCTGTAAAACGCTTTTCCATACGGCCATAACGGACATGGCTCAAATTCTTCAGCCACTCAAAATAACTAACGGTAACACCACCCGCATTCAGGTACATATCCGGTACACACAATATCCCCTTTTGTGCAAACACATCATCTGCTTCGGGCGTACAGGGCCCATTGGCGGCTTCTCCAATGATCTTTGCTTTAACCCTTGGTGCATTTTCACCGTTAATGACATTTTCCAATGCCGCAGGAATTAAAATATCACATTCCAGTTCCAAAGCATCCGTATTCTTAGCCAGGTTGGTTGCGCCCGGAAAATTTAAAATGGAGCCGGTTGCTTTCCTATGCTGAAAAACTTCTTCTTCATTCAATCCCTTTGCATTATAAATAGCGCCTTCATATTCTGCAAGTCCAACTACAATAGCACCATGTTCCCGGAAGAACTTGGCACTGTGGTAACCCACATTCCCCATTCCCTGCACCACTACGGTCTTTCCTTCGATACCAACAGTGAGCCCCTGCTTCTTCATTACGTCTTCCATATTACACACTTCGCGGATACCAAAGAAAACCCCCAGACCGGTTGCTTCCGTTCGGCCGCGCACACCACCCTGGGTTACCGGCTTACCTGT
>JANYIM010000241.1 GCA_025362055.1 Bacteroidota bacterium | reverse complement strand
TTGTTTACCCAAAACCAACTGCTCAGTCCCCCGGATTTACCGGGGGCTTTTTTATTTCAATAATGTTTGTATATTAGTGGTTCAAATAAAAACACAGCAATGAAAAAAATTATTACCCTCTCGATCGTATGCTTGGTTTCGGGCCAGCTATTTGCACAAAAAACTGCCGCGAGCGCTTCAAAAGAAACAAAAGTTCAACCAGTAGCAAAAAGAGTTGAAGCTGTTGCACCAGCTGTTTCAACGATCTCTATAGCACCAGTTACAAAAGCAGTTGCTCCGGCAATAGCCGTTAACCCAGTAGCGCCGGCTGCAGCTGAAGCTGTTTCTATTGCACCTTTAACACAAGCAGAGATCACCGGCACATTAGCTGACGCAGCTAAAGTTGTACCAGCCAAGGCTGCTGCAATAAAGGCTAAGGAAGAAGCCATGAAAGCCGCCAATGTAGCTAAGCAAAAAGGTAATTGATAATAAAATATTTAGTTTAGGCTCCCTGTAATTAAACAGGGGGCTTTTTTTATGGATTTCTATTAAGCCAGCATCTCATCCAAAAACTTAACGATTATGAAAAGAATTTTTATGGTCTTTGTTGTTTGTTTGACCAGTTCACAATTGATCGCACAAAAAAATGCAAAGCTAAGCCCACCACCGCCGCCGCCGCAACCCCCGGTTGCAGTAATAGCCCCACCGCAACCACCGCCACCGCCCGAACTGGTGAAATTCACTCCTCCAAAAATTGTAAAGGATAAGCCTGTAGCACCCCCCAGGCCGCCACGCCCTCCAAAAGCGCCAAAGAAACCGGTAAAATTTACACCCCCGGTAATTGTAAAGGATAAAGAAAATTAAAATAATACGGGTACAAAAAAGCCTTTCGGAAAACCGAAAGGCTACTATTTTCAGGTCAACTGTTATACCGCAAAACTTTCACCACATCCACAACTCCTGCTTGCATTTGGATTATTGAAATAAAATCCTTTGCCATTCAATCCGTCGCTGAATTCCAGTTCGGTATTGACGAGGTATAAAAAACTTTTTAGGTCGGTCACAATTTTCAGGCCTTTGTCTTCAAAGACCTGGTCCATGGGTTTTACCTCATTATCAAAATCGAGTTTGTAACTTAACCCGCTGCATCCGCCACCGACTACGCCTACACGCAGAAAATAAGAAGGGTCATCACCCACACCTGCATCGTTCATCAGGTTAATGACCTTGACTTTTGCTTTATCTGAAATAAATATTGAATTATCCGTTGCTACCATACTAATTTGGTGATTTGGAAATGTGATGACGAGGAGATGTTAATCAACAAATCTCCAAATCGATCAATTTCTAAATTGATTAGTGTACTACACTCTCTTCAAACTTGATCTCTTCCAAACCATTCTTCACCCTATAATCGTTAATGGCTGCTTTAATGGCATCTTCAGCCAAAACACTACAGTGGATCTTAACGGGAGGGAGGTTCAATTCTTCCACGATATCCATATTATCGATCTTCAATGCATCATCTACGCTTTTGCCTTTCAGCCATTCTGTGGCCAATGAAGAAGAAGCGATGGCAGAGCCGCAACCGAAGGTTTTGAATTTGGCGTCGGTGATCATACCCGTTGCATCGTCTACTTCTATCTGCAGGCGCATCACGTCACCACATTCAGGTGCGCCCACGAGACCCGTGCCTACATTTTTCTTTGCTTTGTCCAGCGTACCAACATTTTTTGGATTCTGGTAGTGGTCAATCACTTTTTCTGAATATGCCATCGCAATTGATTTGAAAATTTGAAAATTAATTTATTTGGAGATGAAAAACCGTTTTAAACTAACAGGGAAACATCTCCAAATTTCCAAATCAGTTAATTACCAAATCAATGCGCTGCCCACTCTATCGTACTCAGGTCAATACCTTCCTTATACATTTCCCATAGCGGGCTCATTTCCCTTAACTTCAAAACCGTTTCACTTATTGCCTTGATGGTATAATCAATTTGCTCTTCTGTTGTAAATCTTCCCAGTCCAAAACGCAGCGAAGAATGTGCCAGATCGTCTCCCAGGCCCAGTGCTTTTAACACATAGCTTGGTTCTAAAGAGGCAGATGTACAGGCAGATCCGCTGCTTAAGGCAATATTTTTATTGAAGCCCATCAACAATCCTTCTCCTTCTACGTGCTTAAAAGAAATATTTGTTACATGCGGCAAACGATGTTCGGTACTGCCATTGATATACGCTTCTTCCAGTTTCATTAATTCGGTCTCCAGTTTGTCCCTTAATATAGAGATGCGTTTCGTATCTTCTTCCATATCCAACATACACAATTCGCATGCTTTGCCAAATCCTACGATGCCGGGAACATTTAAAGTACCGCTGCGCATTCCGCGTTCGTGGCCGCCGCCGTCCATTTGCGCAGTAACTTTTACCCTCGGGTTCTTGCGGCGTACATATAATGCACCTACACCTTTGGGGCCGTACATCTTATGGGCGCTAAATGCCATCAGGTCGATCCCATCTTTATTTACGTCAACGGGTATCTTTCCTACGGCCTGTGTGCCGTCGGTAAATAATAACACACCATGTTTGCGTGCGATTGTGCTAATTTCTTTGATCGGCATTACAGTACCAATTTCATTATTGGCGTACATGATAGCGATCAGGATGGTTGTAGGTTTTATTGCCGCTTCCAGTTCTTTCAGGTCGATCAAACCATCTTTTTTTACCTGCAGGTAAGTCACTTCACCACCGCTCTTTTCAATATGCTTACAGGTATCCAATACAGCTTTGTGTTCTGTAGTGGCCGTAATGATGTGGTTACCCTTGCTGGCATACATTTCAAAGACACCCTTGATGGCAAGATTATCCCCTTCTGTGGCTCCCGATGTAAAAATTATTTCTTTAGGATCGGCGTTGATCAGTTTTGCCACCTGTTCACGGGCATAATCCACTGCTTCTTCGGCTTCCCAGCCAAAAGGATGGTTACGACTGGCGGCATTTCCAAAATGTTCGAGGAAAAAAGGCGTCATCGTTTCCAGCACCCTGGGATCCATTGGTGTAGTGGCATTATTATCAAGATAAATGGGCAATTTCAACATATATCCAACTGTTTAATTTCTGTCTGTAATAACGCAAATTTACTGCAAAAGGTTCTATTTTAGCTTACAAAACAAGGGCTTAACTTTCATTTTACCGATTTCGTAAACCCTCCCCGTTCAAACCAACAATTATGCGCAAAATAGAACACATCGGCATCGCAGTAAAAGATCTTGCAATATCCATTCCATTGTTTGAAAAACTGCTGAATAGTCAGTGTTATAAGTCAGAACTGGTGGCCGATGAAAAAGTGAATACGGCATTTTTTATCTCGGGCGGGACAAAGATAGAATTGCTGGAAAGCACTGACCCTGACGGAGTGATATCGAAATTTATTGAAAAGAAAGGCGAAGGTCTTCATCACATCGCTTTTGATGTGGAGGATATTCATGCCGAAATGGAAAGACTGAAAAATGAAGGGTTCATCCTGCTGAGCGATGAACCAAGACCAGGCGCTGACAATAAATTAATTTGTTTTCTTCATCCTAAAAGTACCAATGGGTTATTGGTAGAATTGTGTATGGAGAAGAAATAATATTTTTGAGACCTTCCCTCATCATACTGTTATCAACACTGTTCCTTTTGGGGAATTTACCAGGCCATGCACAAAATTTTCATTTCACTGTAAATACTTCGCCATTATATTTTGACAAACCCGATGCTTTACAAAAAGCAGGGGTCAGCGAAGTGCATTGTATCTATAAGGACAGTCGCGGTTTTATGTGGTTTGGTACAGAGAATGGCCTTTACCGTTTTGATGGCACCAATGTGTTGTATACCCACCATCTCAATGGCGATACCAACTCTTTGTCAAATAATGATATTATAAGTATTACAGAAGATAGTGATGGCAGTTTATGGGTCGGTACTTCGGGAGGTGGGGTAATAGTAAATGCCTATACTTTAAAATGTACAAGAATAAAAGATCTTAATCACAATGAGATAGGATATAAAATGTCTTTTTATACGCAGGATAAGAAAACAATATGGGCGGCAACAGACGATGGGCTATATAATTATAATCGCGAAAAGCAATTCCTGCAAAAGATCTGGGGTGGCAAAGAAAAAAATAACGGAAATAGTTTCGCCGTAACATGTATAGGCTTTTATAATAACGATACCATGGTATTGGGCACATTGACAGGCGTAGTGTTTCTCAACAAAAATAACCTGGGATACAGGCTTGCAAATTTTTATGAAAATGCTAAGGAGATCAAACCGATTGTATCAACACTGCATATTGATGATAAAGAGGAATTGTGGGTAGGCACCTGGACCCATGGATTATTGCAGTATAACAGATCCACCGGAAAGTTCATTAGTTACAAATGGGAAAAAGACAATCCCAGCAATATAGCAAATATTGTTTCCAGCATCATTGTAGTAAGGTCGGATGACGATCGGGCACTATATTTTTCATGCGGAGCGGGCATATTTAAAATGCCGATGCTGCCAGGCACCAATGAGCCCGATATGGCCAGGATCTCTCTCTTCATGCACAATGACCTGTTACCTAATGGCCCTTCAAAAGGTGTACCGGCGGGCTTTTACGAAGATGATATGGCAAATTTGTGGATGGGATTAAGCTCTGAGCCGGGCGTTAACAAAATTGCTGTAACGCCCCCGGTATTCAATACCATGCCCGTTCAAAGAAACGGGTATGTGCAGGAAAGTCAATCGATCACTTTAGGAAGAAAAAAATATTACTGTGTCAGCAGTTGGCATGGCTCTCCTGCATTACAGATATTCGACAGTTCTCTTCAATTGGTAAAAAATTTTTTGCACATGCCGCCGGATGATGCGCATCCCGACGCCGGCAATGTTTCTTCGGTAAGTGTTGATAGTCATGATAGACTTTGGATATCCTCCTGGCGTGCGATCGTGGTGACCGATAAAAATTTCAATGTCATTAAAACAATCAACCACGATAATAAACCCGATACACTGTCGAGAGACAAAACCAACTACCTGCTCATCGACAAAGACTCGGTGTGGATCGCCTCTTATAAAAACGGGATCGATTTTTTCAATACAGATTATAAACGTCTCGGGCATATTGCGCCAAATGAACACGGCTTAAATGAAAGCCTGATTTGGAAAATGTACAAGGATACACATGGCAGGATATGGTTGCTGGGCAACGCTTTTTTTCATCGTTATGATCCGGCCACGAAGCAATTCAGGCAATACACTTTTTCATCAGACGATGTGCCCTATCCCGTCGACATCGCAGAAAGAAAAGACGGCAGTTTTTTGATCGCTACCAAAAACGGGCTCGTACATTTCGATCCTGTCACGGAAAAATTCGAGAGTTTCCCAAGCGACAAACCGGGTGCCAACGTGCGGCAGATGCTGGGCCGCAAGGGCGAGATGTGGGCGGCTGAATCGGGCACCGATCGCCTGCGCGTGTTCCGCAGCAATGCGACGCAGTAAG
>JANYIM010000204.1 GCA_025362055.1 Bacteroidota bacterium | reverse complement strand
GGATCTAATGTTCGTGGAGAGTATCGGGGTCGAACCGACGACCTCTTGCATGCCATGCAAGCGCTCTAGCCAACTGAGCTAACCCCCCAAAATGGATTGCAAATATATAAGCATTGGCTATCGACTCAAAATCAATTTTAGTTTTGCTTATTGGCCGGACTGCCCGGCACATTTGGATTATTTGGATTTACTTTAGCTGGCCCTTTTTCTGCAGCTAATACAGCTTCAAGATTTTGACGCGCTAAAACGAAATTGCTGTCTAAGGCGATCGCTTTTGCAAAATAAGTCTTGGCTGCTGCTTTTTGATCCAGGTCATACAATGCCAAAGCATGAATATTATACACACCAGCCTGCAGGTAGGTTCTGCCCGTTTGGTCACCTACATTATAACTCATTACATATTCAGGCTTGTATTGCAGTTTCTCTGCACTGTTAGCAGTACCAATACATTCCGCAAGTCTTTTAATGCCGTATTGCAATTCCATTAATTTATAAGCATGAAAAGGATTTTGGGTCTTGGCGAATAATTTTTCAAAAATAACGATGGCTTCTTTAGGCTGTTGTAATTTATCCAGGCAAATTCCTTTCATTTCCATCAAACCATTGTCATCCGGTTTTGCCTTTAGCCTTTTATCGGCCCAATAATAACATTGTGCATAGCCTCCCTGTTGCATGTATAACATTGCCAGGGTATCTTCATAAACTGAGTTAGCCCCCTGGTCAGCGATATAATAATTTAATGCTATTATACTGGTATTAAGATCGCCACTGGTAATAGCCTGGTTAAACACCTTCAAATGTGCATTGGTCTTTGAAGCAGCTGGCAAATTTTTGTTTACTTGTGAATAAACAACTGAACATAGCAGTAGGGTTATGGATACAAATGCAATTTTCTTCATTTTACTGATTTTAAGCCCCGAAATTAACGAAAAAACCCGGAATTAAACTTCCGGGCTATGATTGGTTCATACACTTCGTTTTAATCCCCCCATATCTCTTCTTTACCAGCCAGCCAGTCTTTTACCAATTGAGTTGTCACGGATTTAGGCCTTTCCAATGGAAAGCCTAAAGCCCTGTCCCAGCAAAGGCTTGCCAATACACCCAGCGCCCTTGACACTCCAAATAGCACAGTATAAAATTCATATTCTACCATACCATAATGCACCAGCAAAGAACCGCTATGGGCATCCACATTGGGCCATGGATTCTTGATTTTTGCAATGGATTGCAAAACGGGTGGCACTGCCTCATAAATGTTCCACACAGTTTGTACCAATGGATCATCCGGCATATGTTTTTTACCAAATTCCATTTGGGCTGTAAACCGGGGGTCAGTTTTTCTTAATACGGCATGCCCATATCCCGGCACTACTTTTCCTTCACTCAATGTTTTTTTAACATACTCTTCGATCTGTTGTTTAGAGGGCGTTTCGGCACCTATCTGTTCCCGTAATTCATATATCCATTTTATTACTTCCTGGTTAGCTAACCCGTGCAGGGGGCCTGCCAATCCGTTCATACCAGCAGCAAAACTTAAATATGGATCACTTAGTGCTGACCCTACAAGATGTGTTGCGTGGGCAGATACATTACCGCCTTCATGATCTGCATGTATGGTCATGTACAAACGCATCAATTCATGAAAACCTTCATCCTCGAAGCCCATCATGTGTGCAAAGTTGCCCGACCAATCCAACAAGCCATTCGGCTGGATGTGTTCTCCGTTCTTATACTTACGGCGATAGATATACGCTGCAATACGGGGCAGGCGTGCTATCAGGTCCATGGAATCATCAAAAACGGCATCCCAGTAATCTTTTTTGCTCATGCCCTTTGCATAACGCTTCGCAAACTGGCTTTCTGTTTGCAAGCTCATGATGGCTACCACAAATTGGGTCATCGGGTGTGTACTCACCGGCAAGGCTTCAATGGTGGCAAAAACATGATTGGGTACATGGCTCCTGCGTTGCCATACACTGCTTAAATGATGTACGTCTTCTTCTGAAGGTAATTCGGCCACCAGCATCAGGTAAAATAAACCTTCCGGTAATGGCTCCGAACCATTGATAGCCTTAGGAAGTTTTTCTCTTAATTCGGGAATAGAATATCCGCGGAAACGTATGCCATCCTGTGCATCTAAAAGGGAAGTTTCAGACACCAGCCCGGTCATGCCCCGCATTCCCTGGTAGATCTGGCTTAAAGTTACTTCTCCTATTTTTTTATCCCCGTGTTCTTTCAGCAGTTCTTTGATCTCCAAAGCAACAGCATCCGACTTTTCTTTGAACCTGTCTTTAATGATACCCATAATATCTTTATTATAAATTATTGAAATTATTAACCGTGATCAGTTCCTCGTATAAGGGCCGGAACGGATGTTTAAAATTACGATGCATCAGTGGCTAAAACAAAAGATTTGAAAGAAAGTTTAAATGAGATATGATCAGCGGGACCTGGTATCGCTACAGGAAATTTTGACCTTATTTCGGCGCTCTTTTATAGAGGTATAATGCAAGTAATCCAAAGAGTATATTCGGGGTCCAGGATGCAAGAAAAGGAGTAAAATTCCCCTTGGTCGCAAACACTATGGAAAAACGGCTGAAGAGGATATAAACTACACTTATAAATACGCCCGTGGCAAGATGAAAACCGCTCCCGCCCCTTATTTTACGGGATGCCAGCACAGCGCCGATGATGGTAAGTATGATAACAGATACCGGTATCGAATCCCTGTTATATCGTTCTACCAATAGTGTATTCAACATCTCAGACCCCCTGAGGCGCTCCAGTTTAATGAATTCGTCCAATTCCGGGGTCGGTAACTGGTCTTTAAGGTAATCATCCTTGCGAAGATCCCTCGGTTTAAAATTATAACCCTTCAATAACACAGGTGAACGTGTGATACGTTCAGAAAGACTATCGATATTTCTCTCTTCAGTATCTTGCAATTTCCATTTTTTGGAAGCACTATCCCAGGTAAAAGTTTCGGAACGCAGGTTATAGGTCAATTTATTATTGGAAAAATGTTGCACAAAAAATCCATTCCCCGATTTTGATATGGTGTCATATCCGCGTATACCCGCATAGGTTGTGGAATCAATACGGAAGTACAGTTTTTGTTTGTATGTGGTATTCCCGTTATTATTTCCAAAATTCGGATCGATGTATTTGGCTTCAAAATCGCCCCATTTTTTGTTGGCATTTGGCACTACATATTGATAACCTATCCATAACAGTCCTGAAAGGAAAATACCACCAACCAGGTAAGGCAATAAAAAACGACGGAAGCTTACACCGCTGCTCAATATGGCGATTACCTCCGACCTGGCTGCCATTTTAGCGGTGAAGAATATCACCGATATAAAAACAAAAAGCGGGAATAACATGGCATCAATACGCGGTATAAAACCAAAGTAATAATCCGTGATGATCCTCCAGGTGGGTAATTTTGATTTTACAAAGTCATCCGTTTTTTCACTAACGTCAACTACAACAACAATGGCAGTAAAAAGTATCAGGCAATAGAAGAAACTGGTAAGATATTTTGATAGTATGTAACGGTCTATTTTCTTCATACCCTTAAGTATCGCAAAAGTAGCTGAATTGCACCTTGCGACGAAATTGAGAAGCTAAGAATTTGTGAAGATTAGTCGAGGATGTTTAGGGGTTTAGTTTAACACTCTAAACCTTCTAAACTTTCTAAACCTATCTTTGTTCCCAGCCAATACCACTCATCAACTTCAGTGGCGTCGCACTCTTGTACAATATATCGCAACTCAACCTAAACCTCTAAACATTAACTCTTTAAACCTTCACTTATTCCTTTAGCTGCTACCCACCCCGTGGTCCAGGCATTTTGAAAATTAAATCCACCGGTGATCCCATCCACATCAATGATCTCACCTGCAAAAAATAAATGCGGTAGTTTTTTACTTTGCATGGTATTATGATCGATCTCCTCCAAACGAATACCACCGGCCGTTACAAACTCTTCTTTAAAAGTTGTTTTTCCATTCACGGAAAATTCCTGGGCACACAGATTTTTAATGAGTTTATTCTGCGCTGCTGCCGGAAGATCAGCCCAACGCAACTCGTTCTTTATTCCGGATTGCTTCAATAAATATTCCCATAAGCGACTGGGCAAACCAAACGGATTGCGGTTAACAATTTTTTGTGTTGCAATATCAAAACGTAATTTTTGCATTCGTTCTCTCAAACTATTCTCATTGAACGCTGGTATCCAATTTACTGTTATTGCAAATTGATAATTGCCAATCGCCAATTCCCTCGCTCCCCATGCAGAAAGTTTCAATATAGCAGGGCCGCTCATCCCCCAATGCGTGATCAGCAATGGCCCTTCAGCCGAGAGTTTAGTACCCACTATCTTTACAGATGTCTGTTCCGCTGATACTCCCATCAATGCAGTAATGGCATTGCCCGGCATGTTAAAAGTAAAAAGAGAAGGAATGGGTTCGTCAATAAGATGGCCCTGCTCTTTCAACCATTCATATTGACTTGTTTTGGGATAGCCGCCACAAGCGATACAAATAAAGTCGGCATACTCAGTTTTATTATTTCCAAAAAGAACTGTAAATTTTTCGCTCCCAATTTTCAACTTTGAACTTTCAAGCTTTAACCCTTTCACCTCAGCATTCATCATGATCGTAACACCATACTTATTAGCTTCCTTCATCAGGCAATCAATAATGGTCTGCGATGAATTACTGACCGGGAACATGCGTCCATCGGCTTCCGTTTTTAACTCCACCCCCCTTTCGGTGAACCATGCGATCGTATCTGTTGTAAAAAAGTGATGAAAAATCTTCTTTAAAAAACCAGCTCCCCGGGGATATTTTTTTATCATCTCAGCAATGCTAAAGCAGGCATGCGTTACATTACACCTGCCGCCGCCACTCACTTTTACCTTGCTCAGCAACTTATTGCTCTTCTCTACCAGTAACACCTCCAGTGCAGGATTCAACCTGGCTGCATTCACGGCACAAAAAAAACCAGCTGCCCCTCCGCCAATTACGATCAAACGCTTTTTTTGCATGCATTGAATTTGTATCTTCAAATGTAGATAATAAAAAGATAGAGTTGAAAGTTGAAGATTGAAGGCCATGAATCTCAAAAGTTAAAGCCTCTTTCAAATAATCAGACTCTTTCAACCATCAACCTTCAACCTTTCCCCCATGGCACAACCCATCACAAAAAAGGAATTAAAAAAAATGCCCGTCACTCACTATGAGGATATAAGAAGTTTTCTTAAAACTGGCCATATTGTTTTTTGCAGTGGCAGTTATGCTTTTTCCGGGATCATACAAAAGCTCACCAAAAGCACCTGGAGCCATGTAGCCGTGATCTATAAAGATGAGGAACTGAACAGGGTGATGATGCTGGAAGCTGAACCCCGTGTGGGCATTCGCCTTATTCCTTTGTCGAAATATCTGAGAGATTATAAAGGCACTAAAAGGCCTTACAAAGGGCAGATCAGTATTGCCGAATTGAACATACCGGTAGAAAAAGAAAATTTGAATAAAGGAATAAGTTTTGGATTAGACGCACTAACAAGGCCCTATGATAATTTTGAGATCGTACGCATCATGATCCGCATTTTATTTCACATCAGCAAAAGAGAAAGGAACAGAAATTATATCTGCAGTGAACTGGTGAGGGATATTTTTGCAAAGTCTTCCGTGATCATGCAATATCAGGATACTTATATCAGTCCCGATAATATATGGTGCGATAAACGTGTGGATATGAAATACAGGATATTGTAATTAAAGTGTCAATAGTCAGAGCAAAGCGCAGTATTCGCTTTTTCAGCAGCCTCTGTTTCAACAAAAGAAGACAGGATATCTGCCTTACCTTTCTGGATACAAATATCATGTTCATAATGTGCAGCGGGTTTACCGTCGGCGGTTCTTATGGTCCAGCCGTCTTTGTCATGATAAACATCCTTGGTACCCAGGTTGATCATGGGTTCAATGGCGATCACCATTCCTTCTTTTAATTTGGCACCCGTACCCCTTTTCCCAAAGTTAGGCACTTGTGGTTCTTCATGCAGGTGGCGGCCAAGGCCATGTCCCACCAGGTCTCTTACCACACCATAACCATGTTCTTTTTCCGTGTATTGCTGAATGGCATTGGCAATATCGCCAACCCTGTTGCCATGTATGGCTTTTTCAATTCCTTTATACAGGGAATCTTTTGTCACTCGCAGCAGTTGCCTGATCTCAGGAGAAATCTCACCTATCGCAAACGTATATGCGCTATCGCCATGAAAACCATTTTTAAATACACCCACATCAACCGAGATGATATCGCCATCCTTTAATTCATAGGTCGACGGAAATCCATGTACCACGGCATCATTCACCGAGATACAGCAGGCAAAAGGGAATCCATGGTATCCTTTGAAAGAAGCAAGGGCCTTATTGTCTTTTATGAATTCGTCGGCCAGGTTATTAATGTGTAATGTTGTAAGCCCCGGCTTTATTAAAGCAGCGACCAGGGCAAGCGTTTTACTCACGAGCAGGCTGCTTTCCCGCATCAGTTCAATTTCAGCCTTGCTTTTATAATGTATCATGAGTAAAAAATATATTCCAAAACAAACCCCGACTTATATCGTCGGGGCTTTGAAAAATTATTCTCAGAAGTCCCCGAATGGGGATCGTGCTATTATTTATTATGTACCAGATGCAACCGTTTGCCTCCCCTGTATCCTTCCGCTGCTCATCAATCCGTCGTACTGGCGCATCAGCAATTGTGTTTCTATCTGCTGCAGGGTGTCTAAGATAACGCCTACCATGATCAACAGTGATGTACCTCCAAAGAAAGTAGCAAAAGCCTGTTGCATACCAAACAACAACTGGAATATACCCGGCAGAATACCTACCAATGCCAGAAGCACGGCACCCGGCAATGTAATTCTATCCATGATCGTTCCGATATAGTCTGCTGTTGGCTGACCGGGTTTAACGCCGGGAATGAAACCATTGTTGCGTTTCAGTTCATCCGCCATCTGCTTTGGATTAAATATAAGTGCGGTATACAAAAAGGTAAATGCAATTACACAAACAGAATACACGATCATGTAAACGATATTGGTATGATCCGTGAAATATTTTGCCCATCCTTCTCCTTTAAAACCAGAAAATACGGTAGGTAAAAAAAGTATGGCCTGCGCAAAGATGATCGGCATTACACCCGATGCATTTACTTTTAATGGTAAAAAATTTCTTGCACCACCAAACTGCCTGTTACCAACAATTTGTTTGGCGTAGTTAACCGGTACCTTACGCGTACCCTGTACCAGCATAATGATACCCAGGATAACTGCAATAAGGAAAACAATTTCTATCAACATGATCAGTAAACCACCTGCACCTCTTGTTGACCTTGCAGCCCACTCCTGTCCAAATGCTTGTGGCAAACGGGCAAGGATACCCACCATGATGATGATAGACGTACCATTTCCCAAACCTTTATCAGTGATCTTTTCACCCAGCCACATTACAAATAGGGTACCTACTGTAAGAATAACAACAGTTGATATCCAGAAGTAAGAACTGAATGCAGGAATGATGGCTTCGGCATTACCCGGGCTCTTTAAATAACCGATATAGGCCGCTGCCTGGAAAGCAGTAACGATAACAGTAAGGTAACGCGTCCATTGGTTGATCTTCTTCCTGCCGCTTTCCCCTTCTTTCTGGATCTTAGCCATCTGCGGAACAAGGATGGTCATCAGCTGCATGAAAATGGAAGCAGAGATATAAGGCATGATACCCAATGCAAAAATGGAAGCTTTATGAAAAGCACCACCTACAAAGGCATCCAACAAACCTAACATACCCGTTTTGGTACTATTGGTAAGTGCTGCCAGTTTATTAGGATCGATACCGGGGAGAACAATAAAAGAACCAACACGATAGATGAATATCAACAATAAAGTGAATACTATCTTATTGCGCAGTTCCTCAATGCTCCAGATATTCTTAAGTGTTTGAACGAATTTCTTCACAGAATTAAAACGATTTAAATGTTTTTCGCAAAACTAAAATGACCCCGCTAAGCGTGGGTCGGGCAAATATCGTGAAATTATTTTACTATCTCTACAGAACCTCCGGCAGCTTCAATGGCAGCTTTTGCTTTTTCACTGGCCGCATTCACTTTGAAACTGAATTTACCTTTCAGTTCTCCGTTACCTAAAAGCTTAATGCCATCGGTCTGACTGATCAGTCCGTTGATGTATAGATTCTGCAGGTTGAATTCGGTGATGCCGTATTTCTCTGCCAACTGGTCGATCTGTCCAAGGTTCAACACCTTGTACTCGATACGATTGATGTTTTTAAAACCACGTTTTGGAATACGACGCTGAATAGGCATCTGTCCGCCTTCATGCGCCATTTTACTTTTGTAACCGGCGCGACTTTGTCCGCCTTTATTACCTTTTGTGGAAGTACCACCCTTACCACTTGCCTCACCACGGCCAATTCTTTTCTCTTTGTGTGTAGCGCCTTTTGCAGGCCTGAGTGTATGTAATTTCATTGTATGTTGATTTTGTACTTACGGGGAATCACCCCTCGCTTTGTTAATTTGAAAATTAATTGATTTGATGATTTGGTAATGAAAGAACCTGCATCTTCAAATCGGTCTATCACCAAATCTCCATATCAGAGTTGTTCCACTTTCACCAGGTGCAGCACTTTAGTAACCATACCCAATATTTGCGGAGTAGCTACTACTTCAACAGAAGCATTCATTTTTTTTAAACCCAAAGCCACCATTGTTCTTTTCTGGCGCTCCGACCTGTCAATGACACTTTTAACCTGTGTTACTTTTATCTTTTTCATATCAATTCTCTTTTGACTGCCGACTGTTGACTGCCGACTGCCGACTGCCAACTGCCAACTGATTTATTATCCGTTAAATACTTTCTTCAAAGAAATGCCGCGTGTTTTTGCAACTGCAATAGGCTCCCTTAAAGTTGCCAAAGCCTTGAATGTTGCTTTTACAACGTTATGCGGGTTAGCTGAACCCAGGTTCTTTGCAAGCACATCGGTAATACCCGCTGCTTCCAATACCGCTCTCATGCTACCTCCGGCAATTACACCCGTACCATGTGCGGCCGGTTTGATATATACTTTTGCAGCACCTTCTTTGCTCAGCTGGTCGTGTGGAATAGTACCATGCATCAAAGGGATTTTTATCAGGTTCTTTTTAGCATCTTCAATTCCCTTTGTAATAGCTTCCTGCACTTCCTTTGCTTTTCCCAAACCATGGCCAACCACCCCGGCTTCATTACCCACTACTACTAGTGCGGAAAAACTAAAGGCACGACCGCCCTTGGTTGTTTTCACTACACGGTTGATGGCAACAACTTTGTCTTTCAACTCAAGGTCACCGGCTTTTACTTTATTTAAAATTAAATTTGACATCTATTTTCTGATTAGAAATTTTGTAATTAAAAAATTAAACCGGCTTCTCTTGCACCTTCTGCAACAGCCTTTACACGTCCATGATAGATATAACCACCACGGTCAAATACCACTGTTTTTATTCCCAGTTCACCGGCTTTCCTTGCAATGGCAGCGCCTACCATCTTGCTTTTTTCGATCTTGGGTGCTTTCTGTGCCAGGATATCTTTTTCTCTTGAAGAAGCTGCTGCCAGTGTAACGCCGTTGTTATCGTCGATCAACTGTGCATAGATATCACTGTTACTTCTGAAAACGCTTAATCTTGGTTTTGCAGCAGCACCGCTAATCTTTTTACGGATGCGATACTTTATTTTAACTCTTGCGCTTGTTTTACTGTTCATATTCTTTTATTTTTCTCCCGATACTGCCGGGAATTAATTTGATGATTAGTTGATTTGGTGATTTTGTGATTTGGTGATTGAAGAAACTCCTCATTACCAAATCGGCACATTACCAAATTTCCAAATCCTTATTTACCAGCAGCCTTACCCGCTTTTCTCCTCAACACTTCGCCAGCAAATTTCACACCCTTACCCTTGTATGGTTCCGGCTTACGTAAACTCCTGATCTTGGCACAAACCTGACCGATCAACTGCTTATCAATACTTTCAAAATTAATCATCGGGTTTTGTCCTTTCTCCTGCGATGTGCCAACTTTTAATTCTTTTGGAATTTCGAAGATGATATTATGTGAATAACCCAAAGCAAGATCTAACAGGTTGCCCTGGTTAGACGCTTTAAAACCCACGCCCACCAACTCCAGTTGTTTTTTGTATCCCTCTGTTACGCCCTTTACCATATTGCTTATTAAAGAACGATACAAACCATGCATGGCACGATGCCGTATCTGGTCGGTAGGGCGAATAACATCTACATTACCATCTTTCACTTCAATTTTAATATCCCTGTCAACGGTTTGTTTCAATTCTCCTTTCGGGCCTTTTACGGTCACTACACCTTCAGCACTAACTGAAACAGTAACACCACTTGGAATTTCTACCGGTTTTTTTCCTATACGAGACATAATATTAATTTGATAATTTATTGATTTGATAATTGGGTGATGAAAAAACCGCATCTTCAAATCGGCTCATCATCAGATCTACAAATCGGTTTAATAAATATTACACAACACTTCGCCACCTACATTCTGTGCCTTTGCTTCTTTATCGGTCATTACACCTTTAGAAGTAGATATGATGGCAACTCCCAAACCATTCTTCACGCGTTTAAAATCATCCGGCTTCGCGTAGGTACGCAATCCCGGCCTACTCACTCTTTCTAAACTTTGTATAACAGGTAATTTAGTGGAAGCATCGTATTTCAAAGCGATCTTGATAACGCCTTGTTTCTTATCTTCTTCAAATTTGTATTTTAAGATATAACCCTTATCATACAAGATCTCTGTGATACGCTTTTTCAGGTTGCTCGCCGGTATCTCTACAATACGGTGATTCGCCATCTGTGCGTTACGAATTCTTGTTAAATAATCTGCTATCGGATCAGTAACCATTGTTATTTTAGTTAATTGATTAATAATTTTTTTACAATGCGATATCCTTTTTCTGGATACTGGATTTTACCAACTTGCTTTTGTTATGCCCGGAATTTTACCCTGCAAAGCCATGTCACGGAACATATTCCTGGATAAACCGAAATGTCTCATATATCCTCTTGGACGCCCGGTTAACTGGCAACGGTTCTTTAACCGAACCGGTGATGCGTTCTTTGGTATCAGGTCCAGCGCTGCATAGTCTCCGGCTGCTTTCAATGCGGCTCTTTTTGCTGCATATTTAGCTACCATTACTACACGCTTACGTTGTCTGGCTTCAATAGATTTTTTTGCCATTATTTATTGATTATTTTTTAAGTTCTTAAAAGGCATACCCAATTCTTTCAATAATTCAAATGCTTCTTCGTTGCTACCCGCTGTTGTTACAAATGTGATATCAAGTCCGGTAATTTTATTTACTTTATCGATATCAATTTCCGGGAAGATGATCTGCTCCGTAACACCCAATGTGTAGTTACCACGGCCATCAAAGGATTTATCATTGATACCTTTAAAATCGCGTACACGTGGCAGTGATACAGAAACCAGCCTGTCCAGGAATTCATACATCTTTACTCCGCGAAGCGTAACCCTTGCACCGATGGGCATGTTCTTACGCAACTTAAAGTTGGAAATGTCTTTTTTAGACATGGTGGCTACTGCTTTCTGTCCCGTGATATTAGACAGTTCATCAATAGCGATGTCGATCAGTTTTTTATCTGTTACCGCACCGTTCACACCACGATTCAAACATATCTTGGTAAGTTTTGGCGCCTGCATTACAGTTTTGTAACTGAATTTCTTCATTAAAGCAGGTACAACTTCTTTCTTGTACTTATCTGCTAATCTCGGAGTGTTTGTTGTTGTACTCATTATTTAATTACCTCCCCTGATTTTTTTGCTGTTCTTACTAATTTGCCATCCACCCTGGTACGGCTGATCTTTGTAGGCCCGCCCGTTTTAGCATCCCAAAGCATCACATTACTGATAGCAATAGGCGCTTCTATTTTCACAATACCGCCTTTGGTATTTTGTGAAGTTGGTTTGGTATGTTTGGTAATGATGTTAACACCTTCTACCAAAACACGGCTTTTTTCCAAAATAATCTCCAACACTTTGCGGGGCTTCTTCAGGTCCTTATCTTCACCGGTAATTACAACTACCTTATCGCCTTTTTTAATGTTGAACTTGGGTTTAAATCTTGTACTCATTTTATTACTCTTTAAAACTTATTATTCTTTAATGTCGGTTCTTGTTATACATTGCTCATTATTCAGTTTGCTACAATTAGAACGCTCAATGACTAACCAGCAAGGAGAAACGTTCTTACAAAACCTCCGGAGCCAGTGAAATGATCTTCATGTATCCTTTATCTCGCAACTCACGGGCCACCGGGCCGAAAATACGTGTACCTCTTGGCTCATCAGCTGCGGTCAGTAAAACAACTGCATTATCATCAAAGCGGATATAAGAGCCATCCTTACGGCGTAATTTGTTCTTTGTTCTTACGATAACAGCCCTGCTAACTGTTCCTTTTTTGATACCACCTGCGGGCATGGCATCCTTAACGGTAACAACGATCTTATCCCCGATCTTGGCATAATCCTGTCCGCTATTACCCAGCACACGGATACAAAGAACTTCTTTGGCACCGCTGTTATCTGCTACATTTAATCTACTCTCTTGTTGTATCATCTTTATTAATGTTTGTTGTTTGTCGCTTGTCGTTTGTCGCCAGGGCTGTTACTAAACAACCAACAACAAACAACAAACCTGTATTATTTAACTTTCTCCACCACTTCCACCAGTCTCCAACGTTTTGTTTTACTCAAAGGACGACTCTCCATGATCCGCACTGTATCGCCGATGCTGCACTCATTTTTTTCATCATGCGCATGGAACTTCGTAGACTTTTTAAGGAACTTCCCGTATAAAGGGTGTTTTACTTTACGCTCTACTTTTACAGTGATGGTCTTATCCATTTTATTGCTGGATACCACACCCAATTTCGTTTTTCTTAAATTTCTTTCTACTGTTGTTGTAGCTTCTGACATTTTTTATGTTTTGTGTTTTCAGTTTACCGTTTTGGGTTGAGGAGCTTCTTAACTCTAAACCCTAAACTTTAAACTCTAAACTTTTTCAGATTGTACTTTCTTTAATACGGTTTTTAACCTGGCAATATCCCTTCTTAAAGAACGGATGCTTTGCGGATTCTCCAGCGGAGAAATAGCATGAGCAAATGACAGCTTCTTCATGCGCAATTCATCTTCTTTGATCTTTGCTTGCAGGTCTGCCTCATTTAATCCGTTAAGGCTTTTTTTAAAATCAACTTTCTTGGACATCTTATGTATAATTTGCTAATTAAATTTATGCTTCAAAATCGTGACGCACTACAAACTTTGTAAGGATTGGCAACTTTTGAGCAGCCAATGCAAATGCTTCTTTTGCTGTTTGTTCACTAACACCATCTGCTTCAAACAAGATCCTTCCTGGTTGAACAATAGCAGCCCATCCTTCGGGGTTACCCTTACCTTTTCCCATCCTTACTTCCGCAGGTTTTGCAGTAATAGGCTTGTCTGGGAATATCCTGATCCACACATTTCCTTCACGTTTCATATGACGCGTCAATGCCTGACGGGCACTTTCTATCTGGCGATTTGTTAACCAAACACTATCCAGCGCCTTCAAGCCAAATGTTCCGAAAGCAAGGGTTGCACCTCTCTTGGTATCTCCCTTCATTCTTCCTTTCTGGGTCTTCCTGTGTTTGCTTCTTTTTGGTGATAACATCTTAAATCAATTTGCAAATTTGAAAATGTGCCAATGTGCCAATTTTTTCACATCAAACACTATTATTTAAATCCTGTATCTTTTTTACCAACGCATTTGCACATTTGCCTATTGGCATATTTGTTCTCATTATCT
>JANYIM010000168.1 GCA_025362055.1 Bacteroidota bacterium | reverse complement strand
TCTAACCGGCAACACAGGTGATCATATTGGATGATGCCTTCCAGCACCGTGTAGTAAGGGCAGGCATCAATATCTTACTGACCGAGTATAAGAATTTATATACACGCGACCTGATGTTACCTGCAGGCGACCTGCGGGATGTACGCGTAAGCAGCAAAAGAGCGGATATCATCATCATAACAAAGTGCAAAGCTGACCTGGGTGAAGAAGAAAAGAAGGCACTTATTGCAGAGATCAATCCTTCCGAAAAACAAACGGTTTATTTTACACATATCGTTTACGGCACACCGTACCATCTTTTCAATAAAGAAACCATTAGCATCAAGGCAGGTATGGATACGCTATTGGTTTGTGGCATTGCCAATCCCAGGCCTCTAAAGGATTTCCTTACGGCGCAAGTGAATACCTATGATATGCTGCGTTTCCCGGATCATCACATTTTTGACACGGATGACCTGGCAGAAATAAAAAAACAGTTTGAAAAGATCAAATCAAAAAAGAAGATCATTTTAACAACGGAAAAAGATGCGGTACGTTTACAGAAATTTGAGACAGAGTTGAGCGACTTTCCCATTTATGTGATCCCTATTGAACATGCATTTCTTTTTAATGAAGCCGAAAAATTCAATAAAGGCATTATTGAATTTATTGCGGGATTTAATAGTCCCGGACTTCAATCCGGGGAAACAAAATAAAACCACTAACATTTGACTGAACAGGAACTGATCGCTGCACTTTGTAACGGGGAAGAACCCGCTTTCAGGGAATTGGTGACCCGGCTCCAGGACAAGGTATTCAATACCGCCCTCGGTTTATTGCAAAATAGTACGGATGCGGAGGATATTGCACAAGAGGTTTTTATACAGGTATATCGTTCCATCAAACAGTTCAAAGGCGATTCATTATTATCTACCTGGATCTACCGCATCACTGTCACCAAATCCCTCGACTTCCTGCGCAGCAAAAAAAGAAAAAAACGCTTCGGTTTTGTCAGCAACCTGTTTAGCGACAGGAACCAACCCATTTATGAGCCGGGCGATTTCAATCATCCCGGTGTGCAGCAGGAACGAAAAGAAGATGCTTCCCTGCTATTTAAGATGGTTGACCAACTCCCCGAAAATCAACGTACTGCCTTCATTTTGAATAAGGTAGAAGAACTGACCTACCGCGAAATTGCGGATATTCTTAAAACAAGCGAATCGGCTGTAGACTCCTTATTACAGCGGGCCAAGCAAAATCTTCGCAAGAAATTAAGCGGACAAATAAATAATTCACCTTAGCGAAGGTTTCTACAACAAACGGCATCTAACCTATTAATACAGCAATTTTTAAAATGGAAAACAGGATCGATAAAATACTCGGCAGCACAGACGGACTTAAAAAAGCCGCAGCACCCGACTTCTTTTATACCCGGCTTATTGGCAGGATGCAACAGGAACTGGAGCCAAAAAGAAAATCATTCTTTTTACTGCGCCCCGCATTTATTACAACGGCACTTTCGCTTATCCTGGTCATCAATATTGTTGCCTTAACGCAATTGAATAAACAACCTGCCCCAAAAGCAACCGTTCAATCAACTAAGCCTGCCACCATTGAATCTTTTGCAAAGGCTTATGACATGAATTCTGAATCCTTGTACGAATAAAATTTATAACATGAACAATTTTACCAATAATCGTTTGCTCCCGGTAATAACCCTGCTCTTACTTACGGCAAATATTGTAACACTCGCTTTGTTATGGGCGCATAAAGGGGGTGGCAGAGGCGATAAGAATCCTCCACCACCGCGACCCGGACAAGTATTTGAATTTGTGAACAATGAATTGAAACTGGATTCGGTGCAAAGAGAAGCATATAAAAAATTAAGGGACGAACACCAGGCGGCACAAAAACCCTTACAGGATAGCATCCGCAAAGCCAAAGACAATTTCTTTGCTTTATTGCAGCAGGCTAATACACCAGACTCAATGATGCAGCTATATAGTAAGCGGGCAAGCGATGCAGAACAGCAACTGGAGATACTTACCTATAAACATTTTCAAAAACTGCGGGCATTGTGCAATGCAGATCAACAGAAAAAATTTGATACTATTATACAGGATGTATTGAAAAGGATGGCGCCTCCTAAACGACAGGGTCCTCCACAGGGGCCACCGCCACCGGGCAGGGAAGGAGACAGGCCCGACAGGTTGCCACCACCACCGGATGATCGGGATGGTCCGCCGCCGCCACAGAATTAATTTTAATAACAGAAGGTTTTTAATATAAACTACGTCTAAATAAAAAACGATAAATTATGATAGCAATTGATCTAAGAAAACTAGCCCTTGTAAGCACTTTGATCTTATTGATCGCTTCCTGCTCAAAATCTGATTCATCTTCTTCAGGAGGTGGTGGTGCAACAGCCGCCAGCATTACTGCATTGGTTTGCGGTGGTGGTTCCTTTTCTTCATCAGCCACCATAAATGTTCCCTTTTCTGCAAGCGGAACAATACCTTACACGGGTGGAAATGCTATTGCATACACTGCAGGCACTTCCATTGCGTCTACGGGTGTTACAGGCTTAACAGCAACCTTACAGGCCGGTGTACTAGCCAATGGTACTGGCAGTTTAACTTATTCAGTTTCAGGTACGCCTACTTCGGCGGGCAGTGCAACCTTTGCAGTTAGTTTCGCCGGGCAATCCTGTAGTATATCCCTAACCGTTAACCCTGTTGCCGGTCCTACATCTCCTGCCATATCGGCACTGGCTTGCGGTAGCGGTTCTTTTTCGGCACCGGCTACAGCAGGTACCATTTATTCGGGCACGG
>JANYIM010000160.1 GCA_025362055.1 Bacteroidota bacterium | reverse complement strand
CATCACTGCTGCTATACCAGAACCCCAAAAAAATAGCAGAGGATAAGATATTAAAATCGATCGGTAAATTCTCGGAAGACCAATACAATAAATATGTTTATAGCCTGCACGTTCAGTTAAAACATGATGACCGTTTCAAAGCAGGGTTTCGCCCGGAGGACCTTACCATGAGAATGCAAAAGGCCTGGAGTGACCGGTTACCCGCTTCTACCACCAAGGATTATGTTCACCTCGCCAATATCTTGAATAACCGTAAATTCTTATCTGATGAAGCATACAAGGTCATCGAAGAAGTACTTGAATTTCCGATGGAAAGCAAGGCCTTCCAGGCTGTGTTCAAACACTATGGCGTGAAAGGAGGCAGTACCGCTTTTGTTCTCACACACGTGATCTACCTGAAAACAAAAACAAATACTACAATGGAATTGGCCATCTTCTTTAATGATCTTACGCCTGAAGAAGAAAGAAGATTGGAAGGCTGGCTTGATCCGTTCGAGGCACAGGTGATCTTTGACGCTAATTTTAGGAAGAAGCTGAATTTTTAATTGTTTAGCCAGTGGTACATTAAATTCGTTCCCGCCAGCTTATCCATTACAATTAAATCTTCCCGAACTTTTTATAATAGGCTATCATAAATGTGGTCACTTCATCATAACTCAGCACTCCTTGCGGTTGTTGATTGCTTTCTAAATATTTCCCATACGCCCACCGGATGATCGGCTCAATGAAACTTTTATGCCTGCGGTTAAAATCTTTCCATTCCTTCAGATCCATTTTAACGGCAGGGGATAGTTGCGCTACATATAATTTTGCCGCAACAGAGTCAGTGTGGTAAAGATTGCGGTTACTATACAGGAATAGGTCGAGGTAAACTGAATAATGAAACAATGTATCTTTAGATGTACTAGCCGCAAGATATCCTACAAAATTTGCTTCCATCTCTTTTGCATAACCCAACTGGTGTGCAACTTCATGGCAGGTGATATAGGGCTGTAAGAATTTTGGCACGGTTGTATTCACCTGGGCCTCCCCTGTGAAAGGGTTATAATAACCTGTAAAACCTGTGTAATTTCCCAACCATCCCCATAAAGAAGGCTTGATGGAAATGGTATGGTATTGTAAAAAAGGATACATGCTATCCACTGCTGTATAAGCCTGCTGAACTTTTGCGAATAATTCTTTTGATGTTGGATAAGGAAGATCGTGATTGATCAATGCACCTTTGGCAGCATTTATTTTTTCTACCAACAGTGCATTTAATTGTTTAAGGTCATCCTGGCTATACTTTTCCATTTTCAGCTGCAACTGGTCAGCAATTCCTCTGCGGTTATAGTTGATCCCCCAAATGAGATTAAAAAAAATATAAAGGCTTAAAATAATGACCAGGGATCTTGCACAGCCATTCACAAAACTTTGCCGGCTTACTTTCTTTCTAAGCAAGGCACGGATCCCCTTCGCCAGTTTCCACAATATCCATGCAACAAGGGATCCATACAATATATCCCCGAAACTGAAAGGCAACCAACCGAACAGGTGCCTTAAAAAAGCTGCAACAGGCGGGTAAACACCAACACTATAGCTACTTTCAACACGGCCGGGATCTGCACTATAAAAATGGATGGCAACGGCCAATACGATCAAACTGCCCGCAAGGATCCAATAACGTTTTTTGCTCATAAAGGCCTAAAAATACCAAAAAACGTATTCTGCCTGCCTTTAATGTCGATTATTCATAATTTATTAGCAATTTTCCGTTGAAAAAGCCTACCTTTGCCGTCCTTTAAACCATCCTAATGGCGAATAAACGGGCATTTGAGATTGCTTTTGTGGGATTGAAGCCCGGAATTCATGAGTTTAACTACGAGGTGGATGATAAGTTCTTTGTTGAAAAAGGGAATCCCGACTTTGCCAATTGCCACGCTAACATCAAATTAGTGCTGGACAAAAAAAGCAGTTTCATGCTGCTTAAATTTGAAATTGGTGGTAAGGCAGATGTTACCTGCGACCGTTGCGGCAGCCCGCTGGCGATGGACATCTGGGATGAATTCAATATGCTCATCAAATTGGTGGAAAATCCAGACGAGATGAATGAGCAGGAAGAAGACCCTGATGTATACTATATCTCAAAGACAGAAAGCCATGTGGATATCAGTAGTTGGATCTACGAATTTGTGTTACTGAGTTTCCCGCTTCAAAAAAGTTGCAGCGAAGACCAGGTGGGTGGACCGCAATGCAATAAGGAAGTATTGGAGAAGCTGAAGTTGATGGAAGCAAAAAAAGAAGAAACCAATGCCAACCAGTTATGGAAGGGATTGGAGAAGTTTAAGAAAGAGAAGAAGATGAAGAAAAGTCAATAGTTTTTGGTTTACCCTTTTAACTTTTGACTTAAAAAATACACTAATAACAATTAAAAATTAACAGATATGCCAAATCCAAAAAGGCGCCACTCACAGCAACGCAGTGCAAAAAGAAGGACGCATTACAAAGCAACAGAAACAACATTGAGCGTTGATAAAACAACCGGCGAAACGCATGTTCGCCACCGTGCACACGTAAGCGAAGGCAAATTATTCTACAAAGGAAAATTAGTAGCTGAAAAAGCTCCCCTTAAAGCATAATATTTTTTTAAGTCTGAATTCTAAGTCCGAAATTCGATGAACAGAATTTTGGGCTTAGAATTTTTGCATTAAGGAACCGTTTGGATCGTTTTAGACCCTTTAAAGGTTAAAAGAGTAACTGGTCAGAAAGACCCGTAGGCGATTTAAGTGATATTAAACCCTTAAACCTTTCAGTAAATGAATATTGCACTGGATATGATGGGTGGAGATTTTGCCCCGCTGGAAGCAGTGAAGGGAGCAGCTGAATTTTTAAAGAACAGTGATGCCGATATTCATCTCACATTGGTCGGTGATAACGAAAAGATACAAACACATATTGCGGATCACCCGCTTCCAGCAGGAAAATATTCAATCGTTCATGCCGACCAGGTAATAGAAATGAACGAACACCCCACAAAGGCTTTAAAAGAAAAACAAAGATCTTCTATTGCAATAGGTTTTCAATTACTGGTTTCCGGTAAAACCGATGCCTTCATC
>JANYIM010000139.1 GCA_025362055.1 Bacteroidota bacterium | reverse complement strand
GTACGATTATGATTACCTGGCTCCTATGAATGAGCAGCTATTAAAAGGCGGGGTGCATTTGGCAGGGCTACTGAATGAAATATTTAAAAACTAACACCCCGGTAAGAAATAACAAGAACATAATAAAATACCCACTGACGGGTATTTTATTATGTAAACAGCTGATACAAATTTTACTGTTCGTGTATTTGATGATGCAAAAACCCCTTTGATCCAATATATGGACCTGGGTAGTTTTACAATTACGTTGAAAAGCGTAGAGTAAGAACCCGGCTTTTTTATTCCTACAAATAAATAAAAATTAAAGAGATAAAGCAGCACAGTTTCTTCAGATGAAACCTGTTATATTATCTATTAATACCCCCTCACATTCTTCCCTTCCATGTAATTCATGAAGGCTTTATTGCAAACACGATTGCCGCCGGGTGTGGGATAGTTGCCGGTAAAGTACCAGTCGCCAAGGTTGGTGGGGCAAGCTTCGTGCAATGATTCTATTGTCTGGTAGATAACACTTACCGGTATCTTTATATCCTTTGGTGTGATGAGTTCAGCGATCTTATTGGAGATCTGGTCTAAGGAAAATGGTTTGTACAACTGCCGTACAATATTTTCTGTATGTAACTGGTTATTGCTTTGCAGCTCTTTGCATTTCTGAAACATTTCAGTGAGTAAGGCTTCCTGGCCGCTTTCCGTTAATAACTCTATCACAGCACGGAATGCAATAAAATCGCCAAGCTTACTCATGTCGATACCATAACAATCGGGATAGCGTATCTGTGGCGCAGAAGAAACAACGATGATCTTTTTGGGATGGAGCCGAGACAGCATGCGGATGATACTTTCTTTTAAAGTGGTTCCCCGCACAATGCTATCATCAATAACTACCAGCGTATCATTGTCTTTACGCACAGTGCCATAAGTTATATCATATACATGCTGCACCATTTCATTGCGGTTGATGTCTTCCGTGATGAAGGTCCTTAACTTTACATCTTTTATCGCGATCTTTTCAATGCGTATCCTGCGGTTAACCATCTCCGTTAACTTCTCTTCATCATAATCCTTCCCCCAGCTTAGGATCCTTTCTACTTTTATCTTGTTGAGATAATCCTCAGCACCTTTCAGTAAACCATAAAATGCTGTTTCAGCAGTATTGGGAATAAAAGAGAAAATAGTATTCCTAAGGTCGTAGTTGATGGCTTTTAAAACAGTATCACTGAGGTTATAACCCAAAGCGATCCTTTCGCGGTAAATTTTTTCATCACTGCCCCTGCTGAAATAAATGCGCTCAAAGCTACAGGCCTTCCTTTCTTTTGGTTCAACGATCTGCTCCACAACATATTTTCCATCGGCATATACCACCAATGCATTTCCGGGCATCAGTTCCTGCACTTCGTTCTCACCAACATTAAAAGCCGTACGTATCGCTGCCCTTTCACTGGCTGCTACGATCACATCATCATTGATATAATAATAAGAAGGCCGTATGCCATGGGCGTCTCTCATCACAAATCCGTCGCCATTGCCCAGCATTCCACTGAAATGAAATCCACCATCGAATAAGGGCACCGCCTTTTTTAGTACGTCAATGATATCCAGTTGCCCGGGATGAACCTCATCTGCTTTTACAATAAAATGATGCAACACTTCCATCATCGCAGCAAGATCGCTCTGGCGCTCAAATTCACCGGGGTCAATATTTATCAATCCAAATAATTGATCCGTATTCACCAGGTTAAAATTTCCTGCCAATGCTAAATTCCTTGCCGGGATGGTATTTCGTTTGATGAAAGGATGACAGAATTCTACATTGTTCTTTCCCTGGGTGCCGTAACGCAAGTGCCCCAATAAAACTTCTCCCAAAAAATTAAGATGGCCCTTCATGAGGCCGGGATGATTTTTAATATCAGGGTGATGTTTTTCTATTTCAGCGATCTCTTTTCCAATTTCAAAAAAAAGGTCTGCAATGGGCTGGTGAGCGCTGCTGCGTAAACGATGCATGAAAGGATAGCCAGGCTCGGTATGTAATTTAACAGTTGCTATGCCGGCGCCATCTTGCCCGCGGTTGTGTTGTTTTTCCATTAACAGGTACAACTTGTTAAGGCCGTACAACACTGTTCCATATTGTTTTTGGTAATGACTGAAAGGTTTGCGGAGACGAATGAAAGCAAGGCCACATTCGTGTTTAATTTCGTCGCTCATGATGTAGAGTGAGGTGCTAAGTTATGAGAAAGTTTCTAGCTACAAGCTTCAAGGGAGCAACTTTTCTATTTTAAGCGTCTTTTAATTTATAAGAAAAGTTTAGATATGCCTCCTTATACCTTTTGCCTTGCAGCCCGCGTATGCCCAATTCCCTTATAATCCACTGATGGTTAAACCAACCTGTAACAATTTTACATCTGCAGCAGTGCCTGTTTTAAATACGCTATTGATCTGGTAAGAGCCAAATAAAGAATAATGGCCATAGCCAATTCTTGCTGTCGCCATTAAACGGGTTGAATTAATAAAGCGTTTGCTGGTTTCTTTTTCGGTATATGCATTGGTAGCAGTACCGTTTTTGTCCAGCGGTGTCTTGGCCTTGGTATGGGCATTTAATAATGTACCAACCTTAACGCCCAATGCTACTTTAAAACTTTTGTTATCATTCAAGGGATCAGAAGAGTACCGTAATTCAACAGGTATTTCCAGGAAGGAGGTATTGAGTTTATATTTTTTAAAATGGGCCGTAGTATCCTGGTTGTAGAAAGGAAGATAAGAGGTCAGTGATGTTACACCAACCGCCATGTTCTTAAAAAAAATAGCGCTTGTAGAAACACCAATACCAAAAGCGGCGCTGATATGTGGATTGCCCTTAAATGGCTTATTCATCATCACATATATATTGCTACCCCTTGATAAAGACTTGATATGGTTATTAACACTGTCTGGAGCACCCATCCAATGATCACTGCTAAGTTGCAACATGATATGGTCGCCTGCACGATTCATCACCGCATCAAAATTTTTCTTCTTTTTGGGAGAAGGGGTAGCTTTCTGGGCAGAGGCGGCGGATATTGATGCGAATGCAATGACAATAAGTAATAACTTCTTCATAATTTGATCTTAGTTGGCAAAAATACTTGCCATATGGGTTAACAAAAGGTTAAAGAACGAATAAAAAAAATTGCCCGAAATACATCGGGCTATTTTAAGTTGTGGGCCCACCTGGGCTCGAACCAGGGACCCCCTGATTATGAGTCAGGTGCTCTAACCAGCTGAGCTATAGGCCCTGTTATGTTTTACATAACGGACCGCAAAAGTAAGTAAAATCGGATATTTGTGGGTTCTTTTTAAAAAAAATCATGGCGGCAATAAAAAATATCATCTTCGACCTGGGTGGCGTACTGCTCGACCTCGACTACAATAAAACCTTTGTAGCATTCGAACAACTAGGCGTTGAAAAATTTGAAAAGATGTTCACCCAGTTTCATGTGAATGAGTTATTCGAAAAACAGGAAACGGGCAAGATCAGCGAAGCAGAGTTTTATGAGAGGATAAAAGAATTGATCCCGCATCCCGTTTCTAACGAACAGATAACGAGGGCATGGGATGCCATGATGCTGGATTTCCGGACAGGAAGCCTGGCTGTTTTAGAAGAACTTTCCAAAGACCACAAACTATTTCTATTAAGCAATACCAACAGCATTCATTTAAAACGCTTTTGCGAAATATTTACAAGAGACACCGGGAAACCCTTACTGGATCAATATTTCAGCAAATGCTGGTATTCGCATATCATTGGATTGAGAAAGCCCACGAAGGAAGTATATGAATTTGTTTTACAGGACGAAGGCCTGGTAGCAGCCGAAACTTTTTTTATCGACGACACGATCATCAATATTGAAGCTGCACAAAAACTAGGAATAAAAACACACCTGATGCTCCCCCAGGAAAGAATAGAAGATATTCATTTTTAAAAATCAGCGAAATCACACGATCAGCATAATCAATGACCTATTTCACCTCTTCATATTCAATATAATCTTCCTTAGCCGGCTTCGCCTGACTATCTTTTGCCGTTGAGTTAAACTGGCTTTGTTGCTGCTGTTTCATCTGCTCATTCATCTTTTGCTGCATTTCACCCATTTTCTGCTTTACCTGTTTGGTGGTTTGGTAAACAGGAATGATAAAGTCGAAGATCAGTTTGTACAGGAGATACAGGACAAACAGCTCAAAAAGGACCTCTAAGATTTTCATGGTGTAAAGTTATAGATCAAATAAACGCGATCCTGTTAAAATTTGATAGAAGATCTCAATGATTTCGCTGATCGCCTGTACTAATGGGAAGTTTTCAGGATTGTTTAGGGCAATAAGAGACCTGATTTTTCGAATATTCTGCAAATTATAATACGCTGATCAGCGTAATCCTTACAATCTGCGCTTGTTTTTGGTGTTTCATCACTATTTCGTATATTTGCAACGGACAATGAAGCAAATGAAGGGAACGATGACCGTTCCCTTCTTCTTTTACCATGACTCAAGACACACATATCCAGGCGGTAGAAAAACTGGTTGGGCCATTATTACAGGATGATATATTCCTGGTTTCGATCAAAATAAAGCCCATCAATAATATTAAGATATATTTAGATGCAGATGGCGGCCTGGGAATTGAGAAATGTATCAAAATAAACCGCGCCTTGTATAAGATAATGGAAGAAATGGGAATGTACCCCGACGGCGATTTTTCTTTAGAGGTTTCAAGTCCGGGTGTAGATGAGCCACTGAAATTACTACGGCAGTATAAAAAGAATGTGGGCAGGAATGTGGAAGTGATGATGCAGGATGACACGAAGAAAGAAGGGAAATTGTTGGGTGTAACCGAAGAGGCCATCACGATCGAATACATAGAAGGCAAGGGAAAGAAAGCGGTGATACAAAAATTGGATATCAACTTTGATGATATTAAACATACAAGGGTCCTGACAAAATTTTAATCGTTAACAAAACCCCCACCGGCGGGGATATACAAGGAGGCCGGCGAGGATTATGGCAAGCATTAATTTAATTGATTCCTTCCAGGAATTTAAAGAAGCCGAAAACATTGATCGTCCAACGCTGATGAAAGTGATGGAAGATGTGTTTAAAACCCTGATCCGTAAAAAATACGGCAGTGACGAATGTTTCGACGTAATTGTAAATGATCAGAAGGGTGATCTCGAGATCTTCCGCCGCCGCACCATCGTTGATGATGATGACCTGTACAATACACTTACCGAGATCGAATATAAGGATGCCATCAAGATAGAACCCGATTACCAGGTGGGTGAAGAGTTGTATGAAGAAGTGGATATCCAGAAAGAGTTTGGCCGCAGGGCGATCCTTGCAGGTAAACAAACACTGGCAGCACGTATCAATGACCTGAAGAAGAATATCCTTATCAAAAAATATGAAGATCGTGTAGGCGAAATAGTTAGTGGAGAGGTTTACCAGGTATGGAAAAAAGAGGTGCTGCTACTGGATGAGGAAGGCAATGAAATATTATTACCCAAATCAGAACAGATACCGACCGACTATTTCAAAAAAGGCGAAACGATCCGGGGTGTTGTAAAAAAAGTGGAATTAAAGAACAGCCAGGCGGTGATCATTCTTTCCCGCACCAGCCCTTTATTCCTGGAGAAATTACTGGAGATCGAAGTGCCTGAAATATTCGACGGGCTTATTGTTGTAAAGAAGATCGTAAGAGATCCGGGCGAAAGAGCAAAAGTTGCTGTAGAAAGTTACGACGACAGGATCGATCCGGTGGGTGCCTGTGTAGGTATGAAGGGAAGCCGTATCCATGGTATCGTAAGGGAGTTGAAGAATGAGAACATTGACGTTATCAACTGGACAAGCAATACACAATTATTGATCCAGCGTTCTTTAACTCCGGCCAAGATCACCAGCATGGACCTGGATATGGAAGCCAAACACGCCAATGTGTTCTTAAAGCCCGACCAGGTTTCACTGGCGATCGGCAGAAGGGGCGTAAATATTAAACTGGCCTGCGAACTTACCGGTTTTGAAATTGATGTATTCCGCGATAATGAAGGCGAAGTAGAAGAATTTGATATAGACATGGATGAATTTACTGATGAGATAGAACCATGGGTAATTGACGAATTGAAGCGCGTAGGTTGTGATACGGCAAGATCTGTATTGGAACTTACTGCGGAAGAACTGGAACGCAGGACCGACCTGGAAAAAGAAACAATTGAAGAAGTAAGGAGAATATTGAAAGAAGAATTTGGAAAAGAATAACGGAGTTGAAAGTTAAAAGTTATGAGCTGACTAACGGTAATTAATAAACGCCGGATAACACAGGCTCCTAACCCTAAACCCTACACTCTAAACTAAAAAAAAGAATGTCAGAAATAAATACACCAAGGTTGATGGCTGCGGCCAAGGAATTTAACATAGGTACCCATACCTTGATAGAATTCCTTGTGTCTAAGAATTTTAGTGCGGATGACCTTAAGCCCACATCAAAACTCAGCGGGGATATGTACCGTGTGTTGCAGTCGGAGTTTCAGCAAGACAAAGTAGCCAAAGAGAAAGCCGAAAAAGTAGAACTTATAAAATCGGGAGGTAATGCTGAGCCTAAAAAGAAAAGAGACGAAGAAGATCTTTCCATAAAGAAAAAAGAAGCGGCAAAAGTAGCGACACCAAAACCGGAAGAAGAAATAAAACCGGTGGCGGAAGTTAAAGAAGCTGAGAAACCGGCAACAAAAGAAAAGGCGACGGAAGCCAAAAAAGAACTGACAAAGATCGCATCTCCCGAGATCGAATCGCCTAAAGTGGTGGATAAGATCGACCTTGATTCAATAGATTCTTCGACAAGGCCCAAAAAAGCAACCAAAAAAGCAACTGCGGAAGAAGCTAAAGAAACTTCAAAGAATAAAGAAGAAGTATCAGAAGAACCTAAAAAAGGGAAAAAGAAGTCCACGAAGGCAGAAGAAAAAACCGAAGAAGCGGTTGAAGAAGTGAAACCGGAAGTAGAAGATAAAAAAGACGCTTCTCCTATTATTGAAAATATTCAGGCAAAAAAATTAACGGGCCCCAAAATAATGGGAAAGATCGTGTTGCCCGTAGATAATGATACAAGGCCTAAAAAGGACAGTGATGAAAAGCGCAAGCGCAAGCGCATCCCAATGGAAAGAAAGGGCGGGGGCCAGCGTCCACAAACTGGTACCGGTACCGGGCAAATGCAGCAGGGAGGCACGGGGCAGGGAACCCAAAACCGCCGCCCGGGTGGTAGCACTACAGGTACAGGTGCATCCAACCGCAATGCAGGGGCTGGAGGAAGATTTAACCGTGGTGGCACGGGTACAGCAGGTACAGGCCGCAGGGAAGACAAGGTCATTGATGCCAAAGAGATACAGGATAAACTGAGGGAAACACAGGCCAAACTGGCAGGCTCAGGCGGAAGAGGCAAAAGCTTAAAAGCAAAATACCGTAAAGCCAAGCGGGATGAACTGGCTGAACAAACGGGTACCGGAACAGAAGAAAGCAACAAGCTACAGGTAACCGAATTCATTTCAGTTAGCGAACTCGCCAACCTGATGGATGTAAGTTTTGCAGACGTTATCAGTAAATGTATGAGCCTGGGTATCATGGTATCTATTAATCAGCGTTTAGAGGCCGACGTTATTGAATTGGTTGCCAGTGAATTTAATTATGAAGTAGAATTCATAGGAGTAGAAGATGCGGCCGAACTGGAACTCGATGAAAATGATGATACTGAAGAAGACCAGGAACCAAGAGCGCCGATCGTTACTATCATGGGCCACGTAGATCATGGTAAGACCTCCTTACTGGATTATATCCGTAACACCAACGTTATTGCAGGCGAAGCGGGAGGGATTACCCAGCACATCGGTGCATATGAAGTTACTTTAAAGGACGGGCGGCATATCACTTTCCTGGATACCCCGGGTCACGAAGCCTTTACGGCTATGCGTGCACGTGGTGCCAAGGTAACAGATATTGCAGTGATCGTAGTGGCCGCAGATGATGCGGTGATGCCGCAAACAAAAGAAGCCATCTCGCATGCGCAGGCAGCAAATGTACCCATGATATTTGCGATCAATAAAATTGATAAGGATGGCGCCAATCCCGAAAAAATTAAAGAACAATTATCCACGATGAATATCCTCGTGGAAAGCTGGGGCGGTAAATACCAGAGCCAGGAAATAAGCGCCAGGCAGGGATTGAATATTGACCTCCTGCTGGAAAAGATATTACTGGAAACAGATATCCTTGAACTAAAAGCCAATCCCGATAAGCAGGCAAGCGGTACCGTTATTGAAGCCACATTGGATAAAGGCCGGGGTTATGTAGCTACCATCCTGGTTCAGAACGGAACCCTGAAAGTGGGCGACATGATCGTTTCTGGCCAGAATTTTGGAAAGGTAAAAGCGATGTACAATGAACGTAATCAACGTATAGAAATAGCACCGCCTTCAACACCGGTTTTGATATTGGGATTGAACGGTGCGCCTCAGGCCGGGGAAACATTCAAGGTATTTGAGAACGAAAGTGACGCAAGGGCAATGGCTTATAAACGCGGACAGATCTTACGTGAACAGGGTATCCGCGCTAAAAAACATATAACGCTCGATGAGATCGGACGCCGTTTGGCACTAGGAAGCTTTAAAGAATTGAATGTAATTATTAAAGGTGATGTGGATGGCTCCGTGGAAGCCTTAAGTGATTCATTGCAAAAACTAAGTACGGAAGAAATTGTAATTAAAGTGATACACAAGGCGGTTGGTGCCATTACAGAAAGTGATGTAACATTAGCCAACGCATCTGATGCCATCATCATTGGCTTTAACGTGCGCCCTTCTATACAGGCGGCTAAATTGGCCGAGCAGGAAGCCATACAGATAAAATTATATTCTATCATTTACAATGCCATTGAAGAGATCAAGAGCGCCATGGAAGGTATGTTGGAACCGGGTGTTGAGGAAAAGATACTGGCTAACGTGGAGATCAGGGAAGTGTACAAGTTTGATAAGGCAAGTGTTGCAGGATGTTTTGTCTTGGATGGCAAGATGGCCAGGAATAACCGCATCAGGCTGGTACGTGATGGCATTGTAATATTCACCGGTGAACTCGGAAGCCTTAAACGATTCAAGGACGATGCCAAAGATGTTACTTCAAGCATGGAATGCGGCCTGACCATCAAAAATTATAATGACATTAAAGTAGGAGATATCATTGAGGCGTTTGAAGAAGTGGAGGTGAAGAGAACCCTGTAAAAGTTAAAAGCGGTACCAGGTTAAGTTTTTAACTTTTGATTTGAACTTACAGGTGTAATTTTGAAAATAATTTATTATTATGAAACGTATTTTACTAAGTATAGCTGCTATTACGGTTTCAATGCTGGCCCTTGCACAACCACACTCCAAAAAACTGGTCGCCGATAAGATCGTTGCGGTTGTGGGAGATAAGGTCATTTTAAAAAGCGATATTGATAATAGCATCGTAGACATGCAACGCCAGGGCATTGAAGTTCCGCAAAATGGAAGGTGTATGACCCTGGAGCAGGCAATGGGCATTAAGGCATTGGTATTGCAGGCCGAAAAAGATTCACTGCCGGTAACAGACGAAGAAGTAGAATCAGACATCGACAACCAGATCCGTTATTTTGTCGGCCAGTATGGCTCAAAAGAGGAATTGGAAAGGGTTGCAGGAAAATCGGTTTACCAGTTAAAGGAAGATTTTAAGGAAGGTTTCAGGGACAGAAAACTGGCACAGGCAATGCGTAATAAGATCGTTGAGGATATTAAAATAACCCCTAATGAGGTAAAAAGTTATTATAATAAAATTCCCAAAGACAGTTTATTCCTCTATGAAAGTGAAGTGGAGATCAGCCAGATCGTACTTTATCCAAAGGCAAGCAGGGATGCAGAAGAATATTGCATCTCCCGTTTAAAAGAATATAAAGCGCTGGTAGAAAGCGGCAAAAAAGATTTTAAATCTCTTGCAACATTATATACAGAAGACCCGGGCAGTAAGGCCACGGGAGGCCAGTATGAGATCACCCGTAATTCAAAAGAACTGGACCCGCTTTGGTTGTCAAAGGCATTTACACTGAAAGAAGGACAGGTATCAAATCCCTTTAAAACAAAATTCGGTTATCATATCATGCAATTGGTGAGTCGCGCAGGTGATGATGCAACGGTAAGGCATATACTATTGATACCGCAGGTTACTTCCTACGAATTGAAGGCAGGGGCCGCAAAATTAGATTCGATCAGGACCGACCTTATTGCAGGAAGAATGCAGTTTGGCCAGGCGGTATCCAAATACAGTGACGATGACAATAGTAAATTCAATGCAGGCCAGATCAGCGGAAGAGACGGCGGTACTTTTCTTACCATCGACCAGTTGGATAAAGACCTGGTACTAATGTTAAAGGACCTTAAAGTGGGACAGTACTCACAATCAAAAGAATTCACTGACGAAAGAGGTAAAAAAGGGATACGGATCGTTTTACTGAAAACAAAGACCGCACCTCACCGCGAAAACCTGAAAGACGATTATAACAAAGTTGCCCAAAGGGCGCTGGAAGAAAAAAAGAATGACGCCATCGAGAGCTGGTTCAATAAAAAGATCCCGGGTTATTTTATTAAAGTAGACGCAGATTACCAGAATTGTGATGAAATGAAAAAATGGCTAAATGCTGCCAATACAACCGGTAAAAATTAAAGAACAACCTGATTTATAAAAAAGCGTTCCGGGTAACTACCCGGAACGCTTTACTTTTGTGGATGAGCCAATTGCAAAAAAAGGGCTAAGGGATCAAAAGAGAAAAGAAGTTAAAACACCTTCTCTCTGTGCCCTTAGTTAAAAAGTTAATACGTTGATAGAAAAGAAAAAAATAGTAGCCCGCGAAGAGAACGCCATATTGGTGGGCCTCATCTATAAAGAACAAACCGAGCAACTGGTGAATGAATACTTAGATGAGCTTACATTCCTTGCAGAAACCGCCGGTGCCAATGCTGTAAAAAGGTTCACACAAAAACTACCACACCCCGACAGCAAGATTTTTGTAGGCAAAGGAAAACTGGAAGAGATAAAACAATTCATTTTATTAAAAGGGAATATCAGCCTGGTAATATTTGATGACGAATTAACAGGTTCACAAATTCAGAACATAGAAAAAGAACTGAACGTAAAGACCATTGACCGAAGCGACCTGATCCTGGACATTTTTGCAAGCCGTGCCAAGACGGCGCAGGCCAAAACACAGGTGGAGCTGGCGCAATACCAATATATCTTACCCCGCTTAAAAGGAATGTGGAAGCATTTGGAACGTCAGGGTGGTGGTGTGGGAACAAGGGGCCCCGGTGAAACAGAGATAGAAACGGATCGTCGTATCGTTAAGGATAAAATAGGGTTATTACGGAAACGCTTAGCCGAAATCGACAAGCAATCTTTTACCCAGCGAAAGGATCGTGGGGAATTCATCCGGGTGGCATTGGTGGGTTATACCAATGTTGGTAAATCCACGCTGATGAACCAGTTGAGCAAAAGTGATGTATTTGCAGAGAATAAATTATTTGCCACATTGGATACCACCACAAGGAAAGTGGTATTTGAACAAACACCTTTTTTATTGAGTGATACGGTAGGGTTCATACGAAAATTGCCCCATCACCTGGTAGAGAGTTTTAAAAGCACATTGGATGAAGTAAGGGAAGCAGATGTGTTATTGCATGTAGTGGACATCGCCCATCCACAATACGAAGAACAACTGGCTGTTGTAAATAGCACGCTGGCCGAATTGGGCGCAGCAGACAAACCGGTGATCACCGTATTCAATAAGATGGATAAGTATGAAGAACTGGCTTTTGACAAATGGCTACAGCCCGAAGTAAAGGCCGAGATACTTAATGACCTTAAACAACGTTGGCAAACAGAAACAACCGGCAATTGTGTTTTTGTATCAGCAACAGAAAAAATAAATATGGATGTTTTGCGGCAAACGATATTGAATAAAGTGAGGGAGATATATCAAATTCGTTACCCGTATCGTGCGGAGTTTTTTTATTGAAAAAATAAAACAGCCTTACCACAAAGTACACGAAGTATTTTCACAGAGACCCTTTGTGGTCTTTGTGAAAAACCTTTGTGCTCTCTGTGGTAAAAAAAGGATACTATAATAAATGTCATCATCTCCGAAATATACCTGGCACAAGATCGCCGACAGCATTGCAGCAATTGATTTTTCTTCAACCGGCTTAACAGAGATAGAGGTTGCCGGTAAAACCATCTGCCTGGGCATACACAATGATACCGTTCATGCCTGTACGCATAAATGCCCTCACGCCGGCGGTACCCTGGCAGAAGGCTACCTTGATGCTGCCGGTAACATTGTTTGTCCCCTGCACCGTTATAAGTTTAGTATGCAAACTGGCCGTAATATAAGTGGAGAGGGTTATTATTTAAAAACATTCCCCGTGGAGCTGCGAAATGAGGGTGTTTTTGTTGGAATTGCCGACAGTAGCCTGTTTGACTGGCTGAAATAGTTCTGTTTAATTTTTTTCTGAAACCTAAAAAGCCCTATTTTTGCGTCCCCGTTAAGGGTACACTCCTCCTTAGCTCAGTTGGTTATCCCGCATTCGGCGGGACGCACATGCGGGATTAATCAGGAGGCACTGGTTCAAACAGTGTTAAAAAGTTGAAACATAACACTCCTCCTTAGCTCAGTTGGTTAGAGCATCTGACTGTTAATCAGAGGGTCATCCGTTCAAGTCGGATAGGGGGAGCCCAATTAGACAAAGCCGGATTTTTCCGGCTTTTCTTATTTTCAGAAATGCCGAAAGCCTTACTTGGCTTACATATCAGAGTAAGGAGGGGGTTGGTTTTAAAAGTTCGAAAAGATTTATTCTCAAATATCAATTTTTCAGGGAACATCGAACTTACAATCTGTTGTTTGATAATTAAATCTCCTGAAACATAAAGCCGGTCAAGGTTTCCGAAAAATTCACCGCCGTAACTTAACATTGCATCAAAGTCGGTGTCGTTCTGTGTTAAGTTACGCAGCTTGGCTTCTAAATCCCTTACCAAGGGTTCATATTTATCCTTTATTTCCTTGTAATCATTACCGTCCAAAGTGCCATCTAAAAGCAGTTGTCGGGCATTAGTTATCCTTTCTTTATTCTTCAGGATTTCAAGCTTAACTTTCTCAATACTATCGCCTGAATTTCTGCTTCCATTTGAGTAAAAACGCTCCAACATTGAATTGATAAAATTCCTTGAAGGGTCATTAAGTGTTATTTTCTTTAATTCACCAGCAAAGAGAATATT
>JANYIM010000048.1 GCA_025362055.1 Bacteroidota bacterium | reverse complement strand
CCACTGGCCTATTATCATCTTAATAAACAAAAAGAAGTGCAGTATTTCAGTGAAGAGAAGATCGGTAAACTCAATTACGTAAGCAATTATGTACCGGTGATAGATGAAACGGGCAGGGAACAGGCCTATCTTAATATCCCGCATTTTACATCGCAGAGTAAACTGCGGCAGGAGATATCTTATTTCCTGGTAACGATCATCAACCTCAATGCATTCATCTTCCTTATCGCAGGTATCGTTGCTTTGTTCATCACCAACCGTATTACGCGTTCTTTTTCTTTCATCAGCGATAAGATGAAAGCAGTTAACCTTGGACAATTGAATGAAGCGATCGATTGGAAACGCAATGATGAAATAGGAGAACTGGTAAAAGAGTATAATAAAATGGTAGGTAAGTTGGACGAAAGTGCCGCAGCCCTTGCCAAAAGCGAAAGGGAAGGAGCGTGGCGGGAGATGGCCAGGCAGGTGGCGCACGAAATAAAGAACCCCCTTACCCCAATGAAATTGAGTTTGCAATACCTGCAAAAAGCCATCAGCAACAAGTCGGATAATATTAAAGAACTAACGGCAAATGTTGCGGAAACACTGGTACAGCAGATCGATCACCTGAACCAGATCGCAGGCGAATTTGGCCAGTTCGCCAATATCGGTAATCCGCATAAAGAGGTCTTTGACCTGCAGGAGTTAGTAAGGTCCGTTACCCAATTATATGCATTGGAAGATAAGCTGCAACTGACCTGGCAGCCGGTACCACAGGAAATAATGATCAATGCAGACAGGACCCATATCAATCGCTTGTTCACCAACCTCATTCAAAATGCTTTGCAGGCCATACCGGCTGAAAGGGCTGCCCGTATTGAGATTGATGAAACCATCACTGACGACAAAATATTGATCAGCGTAAAAGACAATGGCCTGGGTATTGCTGAAGGGATGCGTTCAAAAATATTCACGCCTAATTTCACTACAAAGACCTCAGGTACGGGCCTCGGACTTGCAATGTGTAAGGGTATTGTGGAGGAAGTGGATGGAAAGATATGGTTTGAGACAATGATCGGGGAGGGTAGTACCTTTTTTGTGGAATTGCCATTAGTAGTAAAAGAAATGTAAAATGTAAAAGTGGTCAGCATCCATACTTTGAAAACATTTCAAAGCACCGGGCTCTCAACTTTTACATTTTACATTTAATAGTTTGCATTTTCTCAATGATCATATCCACGGTCGCGATGACGTTCCTCACGCCTGCGTTCTTTTTTCCAATCCCTGTCATCGTACCTGCGGTCATCATAGCGCCTATCATTCACTACAACAGGCTGCCTGTAATAGGTGGTTCTGTGACGGTCGTTATCCCTCCATACTTCGGGGCCGTTATAATAAACCTGCACCCGGTCATTGCCAATAGAAAAGCCATAAGGTAATGCAGCGGCGGTTACCCAACTGCGGCCATTTTGATAAATATAACAGTTGCGGCCGCCATCATAATAAACATTTGCAGAAGGGTAGTAATAAAAACTTTGTGGTGCCCTGGAAGGATAGGTTGTTTGCACATGGCTGGTGGTACAGGATGTCACCAGGGCGATGACAGCTATCATACCGAATAATATTTTCATGATCTTTAAATTTGATTCGGTTTTATATATTGTAAAACCGTGCCGGATATTTATAATGGGGCATTAACAAATGCTAAGGTTTTGCTAATAAAAAATCCCATCCATTAGTAACGGACGGGATGCTTCGTTTATTAAATTACAATGCCTGTTATGTTACAGCCTTATTTACCAATGCCGCAGCTTCACTTAATAAAATGGCGCTCTCTACTTTAAGGCCGCTTTCATCAATTAATTTTTTAGCTATATCGGCATTTGTTCCCTGTAACCGTACGATGATGGGGATGCCAATATTTCCAATGGATTGATAAGCGTCAATAACACCCTGCGCCACACGATCGCAACGCACAATGCCGCCAAAGATATTGATGAGTATGGCTTTTACCTTCGGATCTTTTAAGATGATACGGAAACCCGCTTCCACCGTTTGTGCATTGGCAGTACCGCCCACATCCAAAAAGTTGGCAGGTTCACCGCCACTTAGCTTTATCATATCCATGGTAGCCATGGCCAGGCCGGCGCCATTTACCATGCAACCCACATTGCCATCCAGTTTTACAAAATTGAGATTGTATTGCCCGGCTTCCACTTCGGTAGGATCTTCTTCACTGATGTCGCGCAATGCTGCAATATCTGCATGGCGCATCAATGCATTATCATCCACATTCATCTTGCAATCCACAGCAATTATTTTCTCATCGCTTGTTTTGAAGAGTGGGTTTATTTCCAGCATGCCGCAATCCAGTCCAACATAGGCATTGTATAAATTAGTGACGAACTTCACACAGTTCTTAAGCGCTTCGCCGCTTAAGCCTAAATTGAATGCAATTTTCCTTGCCTGGAAACCCTGCAACATCCCACCCGGGTAAACCCATTCTTTAAATATCTTTTCAGGCGTATCATGTGCTACATCTTCAATGTTCATACCGCCCTCGGTACTGTACATGATCACATTCTGCCCCTTGGACCGGTCCAGTAAAATGGATAAGTAAAATTCTTTCACAGGATTTGGCCCATCATAATATACATCCTGTGCCACCAGTACCTTATTCACTAATTTTCCTGCAGGCCCCGTTTGGATGGTCACCAGGGTGCCCCCTAAAATATTTTGTGCAATTTGTTTTACGTCTTCTGCATTCTTGCCAACAGCAACACCACGTTGCTCAGTACCCGCAATTTTTCCTTTGCCCCTTCCGCCTGCGTGGATCTGTGCTTTTACCACGGCGTATTTGCTGCCGTACTGGGTATGAATTTGTTTATACGCTTCTTCGGCTGCGCCCGGGGTATTGCAGGCAATGCCTTCCTGTACGGGAACATTATATTTTTTCAACAATTCCTTAGCCTGGTATTCGTGAAGATTCATATTGTAAAGTTTGCAGCGAAGATAATAAAAACAGTTTATGGTTTTATGTCACCGGCATTTTATCTTTATTCAGCTGCATCGGCGTCGCACTCTTGTACCACATAACTATACTGAGCTTTCAGGATAGCTTTTAAAGAGTGGTTCAAAAAAAACCTTCGGGTACTAATGTCGGCCATACACTACCTGCTATAACCCTAAACATTCCTTTAACGTATCTTATCTTACCTTTGCCCATTAAAATAAAAACGTATTGTTTATGATGGAAAAGATCAAGGAAGCTGCTGACCATATTAAAAGTATTTATGGCGGGCAGCCTGGAGTTGGAATTGTATTGGGAAGCGGCTTGGGAAGTTTTACCAACGAGATAAATATTGAAAAAGAAATCCCTTATGCCGATATACCGCATTTCCCGATAAGCACCGTGGCAGGGCATAGCGGTAAACTGATCTTTGGTGAATTGTCCGGAAAAAAGATCGTTGCCATGGCTGGCCGTTTTCATTATTATGAAGGATACACGGCCCAACAGATCGTATTTCCTATAAGGGTCATGAAATTCCTGGGTATCCAAACATTATTATTAAGTAATGCAGCAGGAGGGGTGAATACATCACTTAAAGTGGGTGACCTGATGATCATCACCGATCATATTAGCCAGTTAGCACCAAATCCACTGATCGGTAAAAATTACCCGGAACTGGGGCCAAGGTTCCCCGATATGAGTGAGCCCTATAAAAAAGATCTCATCAATAAAGTGAAGGCGATCGCTGCACAAAAAGGTATCAAAGTAAAAGAAGGTATCTATGTTGTCGTTACCGGCCCTACTTTTGAAACATTGGCGGAATATAAAATGATCCTTGCAATGGGCGGCGATGCTGTAGGTATGAGTACGGTACCCGAAGCCATAACGGCAGTGCATATGGGCCTTCCTGTTTTTGCCATGAGTGTGATCACTGATGTTGGAATAAGAGAAGATCATACGGCGGTCACGCACGAAGAAGTATTGCAGGCTGCTAAAGCTGCAGAGCCAAATTTTGCCGCTTTGTTCATTGAACTGGTTGCACAACTCTAAAGTTTAATTAAAACCCGTTGGCCCAAAAGATAATGAAGTATATTTTTACCTTTTTGATCCTGTGTTTTGTGTTGCCATTTTCGTATGCACAACAGAAAAGCATATTCGATGATGTTAGCAATAGGGCAAAAAGTATTGGGGCAAAGACCGGCAATCCCGGTAATAAGGATACGATCGGTTTTGTTCACCGGGATGACCGCAAGGATTCCATTTCCATCACTTATAAATTCCTGGATTCTGTGCGGAGTATTCCCATGGATTCTTCCATCAATGATTTTGATAAATATTTTTCGGTGCCTTCGTCTTACCAGGCCCTGGGCAATAATGGGGCAGCAGCTTATCCGCTTATCTTTAAGCCCAATTTAAAACCCGGTTGGGATGCGGGTTTCCACGCTTTTGACGTGTATCGTTTTACCCTGGAAGAAACGAAATTCTATAAAACCAACCGGCCTTATTCGCAGTTAAGCTATCAACTTGCATCCGGCAAAGAGCAAATGATAAAAGCATTTCATACACAAAACCCAAGGCCCAACTGGAATTTTGGTTTTGATTACCGCCTTATCAGCGCACCCGGATTTTTTGTGACACAGAATACCAATCATAAAAGTTACCGCATTTTCAGTAATTACCAGGGTAAGCGGAAAAGATATGCCGCTTATTTTGTGATGCTGGGCAATACCATAAAGAATTCGGAGAATGGTGGGATAAAGGCCGACTCGCTTTTGTACGACAAGAACCGGAAAAAGCGTTTTAGCATTCCCGTTAATCTTGGCGGCGCTAATTTATATGAACCCAATCCCTTTAATGCGTCTGTCAATACCGGTAATATTTACAAGGATTTTACACTGTTCATCCGCCAGTCCTATGATATCGGGAAAAAAGATTCCGTAGCCATCAATGATTCAACCACGGAGTTTTTGTTTTATCCCAAACTGAGGCTGCAGCATAGTTTTACCTATAGTACTTACAATTATTTGTACCAGGACAATACAGCTGATTCCACTATCTACGAAAAATGGTACGATAGTACTTTAAGAAGGGCTACCGATAGTTTCCAGGTACATGAAAAATGGACCGTTATCAGTAATGATTTTTCATTGTTACAGTTCCCGGAAACAAAAAACGCTGCCCAATTCTTACTGGCAGGCGCAAGGATAGAAAACATAAAGGGCGAATTAAAAGGCGGCACTACAAATTTATATAACCTGGTATTGCATGGTGAGTATCGCAACAAAACAAGGAATAAATTATGGGATGTGGTAGTAAAGGGGGAATATTACCTCAATGGCTTCAATCACGGTGATTACAGCGCCTATGCAACCATTGGGAGGTATATCAATAAAAAATTCGGTGCGGTGCGTTTGTTCTTTAATAATGTGAACCGGAGCCCTTCTTTCATCTATAATAATGCTTCCTCATTTAATTTCGGCAATGCAAGCTTAACCAAAAAAGAGAATGTCATTTCCTTTGGTGCAGAAGCGAATAATCCGCTCATCAATCTCGGGTTTAAAAATCATACCATTACCAACCTGGCTTATTTTTCTGATTATTACCACACTGCGCAAAACAGTAAGGTGGTCAATCTCATCCAGGTGTATGCTTCCAAAAAAATAAAGATCACCAAACGATTGAATTGGTACACGGAAGCTGTTGTGCAACAAACCGATGGCAGTGCTCCCGTAAAAGTTCCGTTGGTATTTACACGTAATCGTATTGCATTTGAAGGAGTATTTTATAAGAACCTTAATTTAAGTACAGGGCTGGAGCTTAGGTATTATACACCTTATAAAGCATACAATTATTCTCCGGTGATGGGACAGTTCATGCCACAGGATACTTTTAAACTGAAAAATTTACCCGATATCAGCGCCTTCTTCCACTTTCGCATTAAAGCATTCACTGCTTATGTGCGTACCGAAAACCTTAATACCGTTAGTTTATTGAATGGCTTTGGTTTCACCAATAATAATTTTGCTGCGCCCCATTATCCAACACAGGGGCTGATCATAAGGTTTGGGATACAATGGGGTTTTGTTAATTGATTTAGTGGTACACAAGATAAATAACCAAATAATAGTAGCTGGTAAATCAAAAATGAAAAAACTAATTATATCGGGGTTAACGATCTTGGTTGTAAATAGCCTTTATGCACAAAACAATTTTAGCATACTTATAAAAAGTGAAAAAGACAAACAAACATTAGCGGGCACGATAGTACTAGTGAAAGAAATGAACAAGATGGCTATTGCAGACAGTTCGGGTTTGGCGGTTATCAATAATATCCCTGCGGGCGAATATACGCTGGTATTTAGTCATGTTGGATTTAAAGAACTTAAAAAAACTTTTATTTTTCCTTTAAAAGAAACTGGTATTTTAAATATCATCCTTGAGCCCGAAGATAGAGAACTTGAGAATGTGATCATAAGCAGTACCCGTTCTAACAGAAGCATCAATAATACCCCTGGAAGAGTTGAAGTTATTGCAAGTGACGAAATTCGTGAAGAAGCGGCCATGCGGCCCGGTGACATAAGAATGTTATTAAGTGAAAGTACAGGGATTCAAACCCAACAAACGTCTGCAACCAGCGCAAATGCAAGTATCCGGATACAGGGGCTGGATGGCCGTTATACCCAAATTCTCAAGGATGGATTCCCATTGTACGCAGGTGCTGCCACTGCCTTGGGTTTATTACAAACACCACCATTGGATCTACGGCAGGTTGAAATAATAAAAGGTGCCGCATCTACACTTTATGGTGGAGGTGCTATAGCAGGCTTGGTGAACCTGCTTTCTAAACTCCCATCTGAACATAGGGAATTGAATTTTCATTTTAACATTACAACCGCAGGGGGGCTCGACATCAATAGTTTTTATAGCAAACGAAATAAAAAAGCAGGCATTACTTTTTTTGTTTCACGAAACACTAATAAGGCATTTGATCCGGCAAATATTGGTTTTTCCGCCATACCTAAATTTGAAAGATATACCATCAACCCTAAATTGTTTCTCTACTTCAATGATAATACCAAACTAAACTTTGGAGTAAATGCAAGTTTTGAAAATCGCCTGGGTGGGGATATGCAATTAATAAAAGGCATGACTGATAGTACACACAGTTATTTTGAGCGCAATAAAACTAAACGTTTCAGTACCCAACTTTCTATAGACCATCAAATAAATAAAAAAAATGCGATCGCATTTAAGAACAGCATCGGTTATTTTAGCCGTCTTATCAGCAGTAAGGGATATACCTTTGAAGGTGCACAATACAACAGTTTTACAGAAGTAACATGGATCAATAAAAGAAAAAAGGCAGAGTGGGTGACAGGCGTAAACTTGCTATCAGATCATTTTAATGAAAAGGAATTGACGCAAGGGATGCCCAGGGGTTATGAGCAAACCACTCTTGGATTTTTTGTACAAAATACCTGGAATACTATAGATTGGCTTACGATTGAAACAGGGTTGAGGGGAGATCATGTAAGCGGTTATGGTTTTGCATTGTTACCAAGGGTATCTGCACTGTTCAAAATTACCCCGAAGTTAACAAGCCGTATTGGCGGCGGCTTTGGTTATAAACCACCAACGATTTTCACGGAAGAGAGTGAAAAGCTTTTATATAAAAATGTATTACCTGTCAACCCAGCTGTTAATAAACTGGAAAGAAGTTATGGCGCAAATTGTGATGTTAATTATCATATTTTTTTTAATAAACTGACTTTCAGTATTAATCAGTTTTTCTTTTATACCTATTTAAACAACCCGTTATTTCTAGAGTCCACCACAAATGGCCTGTACTCACTTGAAAATATCCCGGGGTACATATATACGAAAGGTGCTGAAACAAATATTAAGCTGGGCTATGATGAAATAGCTTTGTACCTGGGGTATACTTATACAGATGCAAAGGTCCATAATAATGGAATAACCTACCAAAATCCGCTCACACCTAAACACCGGTTCAACGCTGCCCTTGTATATGAAATAGAAAATAAATGGAAAATTGGATCTGAGGTATATTATTTCAGTAAGCAAAAACTAAGTGATGGAACTGTAGGCCGCGATTATTGGCTAACAGGTTTGGTAGCTGAAAGGTTATGGAAAAAATTTTCACTTTATATCAACTTTGAAAACTTTGGAGATATAAGGCAAACGAAATTTGAAAGCATTTATACCGGATCCATTACCAATCCTGTTTTTAAAGATATATATGCACCCTTAGAAGGTTTTGTTGTTAACGGAGGCATTAGGCTAAAATTCTAAAAGTATTATAAACAGTATCGTAAGCACACTGGAAAACAGCATTTTGACGATCTGAACTGTTACAATTTTAACACAAACCATAAAAAATAAGTTATAACTTTGCACTAGAATGAAAAAAATCCTTCTTGGCATATTAACCATGATGTACATGATGGTCTCCTCTGGGTTCGCCATGGAGATACATTATTGCATGGGTAAAAAGGCCGGTGTTGATCTGTATGGTACGGCCAGTGATAAATGCGGCAGGTGCGGGATGAAGGAAAAGAAAAAGGGCTGCTGCCATGATGAACTTAAATTCTATAAGTTAAGCGACTCTCATAAAAACGTTACCAATAATATCAGTTTCACAGTAGTTGGGGTAACACTTGTAAATGAATATCGGATATTCGATTGGAATCTTCCTTCAGATGCTGCGCTTACGTTTGTTAACAATCACGCTCCTCCAGATGATACCGGGCCTTCCGCCTGTGTATTGAATTGCATTTTCAGACTATAGAGATAAACTGATCATTTTACACCCAGTAACGATAGTTACCGGTGCATTGTGCTATGCACCTGCCAATTAATCATAATCATTTACAATTAAATTTTATAAAGATGAAAACGCTTAATATATATGCTGCACTCCTGTTCAGCATTTTCGCCATTAATTTTTCTTTTGCACAAACAACCGTTAAAAAAGAAACCCTCCAAGTTTGGGGCAACTGCGGCATGTGCAAAAAGGTCATTGAAAAAGCCGCTAAGTCTGCCGGAGCATCTTTTGCCAGCTGGAATGAGGACAGTAAGGAACTAAAAGTTTCCTACGCCGTCAATAAGACCAGTGCTGAAAAAATTCAACAGGCTGTGGCTAAGTCAGGTTACGATACACAGGATTTTGTTGCTAATGAACTTGCATATAATAAACTGCCCGGATGTTGCCATTATGAAAGAAAGGGTATCACGAAAGTTGATCTTAATATGGGATCAAAGAAATGTTGCGACAATGCAAAATGTGGTAAGGAAGCTGATGCGTGTAAGGGTATGTCATGTTGTAAAGACAAAACCTGCTGCAAATCCTGATCTTTTTAAATAATGGTAAAATGAAAAAGGTATTTTTTATAGTTGCTGTTCTTTTTTCTCTTGTCGCACAGGCACAAGTTATCGGCGTTAGCTTGCAGGCAAGCGGGTTAACCTGCAGCATTTGCACTAAGGCTATCAATAAGGCATTAGGGTCATTGGGTTTTGTTGATAAGGTAGATGCGAATATTAAGAACTCCACATTCGATATATCCTTTAAACCCGGTAGTGATATTGATTTCGACAAAATGAAAAAGAAAGTAGAAGACGCCGGCTTTTTTGTGGCAAGATTCACAGCTACCATACACTTTGATCATGTTGCGGTGGAAAATGATGAGCACGTGATCATTGGTGACAGGGCATTCCATTTTCTTAATATAAAGGGCCAGGTCCTCGATGGCGATAAAACGGTGCGTTTGCTGGATAAGGGTTTTGTTTCTGCCAAAGAATACAAAAAGAACAGCGGCTTCACAAAAATGGAATGTTACAAGACCGGTATGGCGGCGCCTTGTTGCGCAAAGGATAACCTGCAGGCAGGAAAAAGAATATTTCATGTAACGATCTGATCACCTGCGGCCCTGCCTCGGGCGGGGCCGTTTTTATATTTCTATGAAACAATTTATGTTGATAGGCCTCGTGTTTTTTATTCAAGAGTCAAAAGCGCAGGAACTATATGTTTTTACGGAGCCTGCGAGTAATATGGCTACTTCCGCTGCTGGCTTCAGGTTGAACAATTATTTCATGAATGAAACCAACAGTTCAAAAACAGGCTATCACCTTGCCCCTGAGATCATGATTGGCATCAATAAAAAACTGATGCTGCACGGGGAAATTTTTTTCAGTAACCGCAGTGCTAATGGCCTTTCTTTTGAAGGCGGGGGTATCTATGGCAAATACCGTTTTTATAGTGAGGATGAAGTGCATAGCCATTTCAGGATGGCTGCTTTTGGAAGATATAGTTTCAACAATAGCATCATTGATGAGGAAGCCATTAACCTGAATGGTTATAACAGTGGTTTTGAAACGGGTATCGTCGTTACAAAACTGCTCAACAAATTTGCCTTTTCTGCTTCAACATCTTTTATGCATGCAACGGATAATAGGAATGGCCATACGTTTTATTATGGCAACAACCTGCGAAATGCAATAGGGTACACGATTTCTGTAGGGAAATTATTATTACCTAAAGAATATACCAGCTACCGGCAGACCAATTTGAATGCGATGGTAGAATTCCTTGGACAGGTCAATACCGGCAGCAACCGCGGTTACCTGGATATGGCACCTTCTTTGCAACTGATCATCAACAGCGTGGCAAGGATCGATGTAGGGCAAAGGATAAAATTAAGTGGTAATTTGCAGCGTACAGCACCTGGAGGAACATTTGTGCGATTGGAATATAATTTATTTAACCTCTTCAAAAAATGAAAATAGTAAGAACCATATTGAAATTTCTTGCTTCATTATTTCAGAAAAAACAATGTTGTAAATGAAAAAAATAATTTTTAGCGTATTCATTACGATAAATGCATTGAACGCTGCTGCACAATTAAAAGTAGGTGAAGCAGCTCCAGAGATATCTTTGCCTAATGCGAAAGACAGCATGGTTAACCTTTCATCCTTTAAAGGGAAAGTGGTGCTGGTTGATTTTTGGGCAAGCTGGTGCGGCCCTTGCAGGGCGTCTAATCCCGGGGTAGTAAAATTGTATAAGAAATATAAAGCAATGGGGTTTGAAGTATTTGGCGTTTCACTCGATAGGAAAAATGCCGAATGGTTAAAAGCCGTCAAGCATGATAAGATAACTTATACACAGGTAATTGATAACAGCGGATGGAATTCAAAAATTGCTGAGCAATATTTTGTGGATGTGATACCCACAAGTTTTTTATTGGATAAAGACGGGAAGATCGTTGATATAGATTCAGACGGGAAGGAATTAGAGAAGAAGGTAGTGAGTTTGCTGAAATGATCAGTGGCGGATATTACAACGTATCGATACGCCAACCGAAATGCACCAGCCTGATGCAACAAAAATGCCGGCTTTTATGCCGGCATCTTTATTATATAAGTTCTACTTTTCTTTTTTGTCTCCTATGCACCCTTCGGTAAAATATTTCCACCATTAAAGGGAATACCAATAAGGTAAGGATGGTTGAACTGATGAGTCCTCCAATAACCACAATGGCTAAAGGCTTTTGTGTTTCGCTGCCGATGCCCGTGGATATTGCGGCCGGCATTAAGCCAACAGCAGCCATCAATGCCGTCATCACTACGGGCCGTATCCTTGATTGTACACCGGCCTTAACCGCTTGTAACAATGGTATCTTTTGGTGAAGGTTTTGTTTGAATACCGAAACAAGGATCACCCCGTTCTGGATACAGATGCCAAACAATGCGATAAAACCAATGCCCGCAGAGATACTGAAAATGGTACCGGTGATGTGTAGCGCCATGATGCCGCCTATTAATGCAAAGGGCACATTTAATAATACCAGGCCAGCGTCCAATGCATTTCCAAAGCTGATGAAGAGCAAAATAAAAATGAGTACCAGCACCACCGGCACCACCTGTGCTAATTTTGCCTGGGCTCTTACCTGGTTCTCAAATTCCCCGGCCCACTCAACAGTAAAGGCCTTGCCTAATTTTATTTGATGATTTACTTTTTCCTGGGCTTCTGCGATAGTGCTGCCCATGTCGCGTTCGCGGATAGAAAATTTAACTGCGATGAACCTTGTGTTCTTGTCCCTGTAAATAAATGCAGGGCCCGTAATGGTCTTTATCTCTGCGATCTCTTTCAACGGAACTTTAGAGCCATGCATGGTGGGTACACGAAGATCACCGATGGCGGTTTCGCTGTTCCTGTAACCTTCGGGGTAGCGTATGCGAATATCAAACTTCCGTTCCTGCTGATAAAATGTGGAAGCAGATTTACCACCAATGGCCATTTCAATCACAGAATTCGCATCAGCTGTATTTACACCATAGATACCCATCTTTTCTTCATCGAGCACAATGCTTAATTCGGGCTGGCCCAGGTTACGCATGATGCCAAGGTCCTTAACTCCCCGTACCGTTCCCAGGATATTATACACACTGTCGGCGAGTTTATCTAATTTATCAAGATCATTGCCGTATATCTTTACCGCAAGATCGGCATTGATACCAGCTACGGCTTCTTCCACATTATCGATGATGGGTTGCGAATAATTATACACTACGCCGGGATATTGGCGCAGCCTGGCATCCATCTCATCGATCAGTTGCTCTTTACTGATATGGCGCTTCCATTCTTTCTCGGGCTTAAGGTTCACCTGGCACTGTACATAATAAAATCCGGAAGGATCTGTACCGTCATTACTTCGCCCTGTTTGTGACAATACGCCATTCACTTCTGGGAAACTGTTGAGTATCTTCCTGAACTGGCTTACAAAACTAACGGTCTCGGTTAACGAACTGCTCATCGGTAATTTCGCTTCTACCCATAAAGCGCCTTCATTTAACTCAGGTAAAAATTCTGTTCCTAAAAACTTAAAAGAGAAAAGGATCAACCCCATTATTGTAAAAGCAACGAGCAGGCTTATCTTTTTATTTACCATTGTAAAATTCAAGCCTGCAGTTACAATACGGTTAAAGAAATTTGCGATGGGGTTTTTCCTTTCCCTGGCATCTTTTCTCAGTAAGATGCTGGCCAGTACCGGCACAAGGGTTAGTGTAAAAAGCAATGCGCCCAGTAATGCAAAGCTTAATGTCCATGCCAGCGGAGAAAACATTTTCCCTTCTACTTTCTCAAAAGCGAAAATGGGAATAAGGCTGGTAATGATGATCACTTTGGAAAAGAAAATCGCTTTGGCAAGGCTACTGCCCGTTTTTCGGATCATGCTCAGTTTGGCCATCTTATTGTACTTCTCCATTCCAACTTCATGGGCCTTCAATGCCAGTACCACAAAGAGCCCTTCTACCATCACCACGGCACCGTCTATGATGATCCCAAAATCAATGGCACCCATCGAAAGCAGGTTGGCGCTCATGCCTTTCAGTTTAAGGCAGATAAATGCAAATAGCAATGCCAGTGGGATGATGATGGCAACGATAACGGTTGTACGCCAATCGAACATGAAGAGAAAAACGAATAAGGTTACCAGTAATATCCCTTCCACCAGGTTATGACTGATCGTTTCAGTACAAAAATCCATCAGGTTATCACGGTCGTAAAAGGTGACCATCTTTACATCAGCGGGCAATATTTTTTCATTCAGTTCCTGTACTTTTTCCTTCACTTTTGCCAATACTTCCCTGGGATTTTCGCCTTTTCGCATTACCACAATACCTTCTACCACGTCATCATTCGCATCTAATCCTGCTTGCCCTACGCGGGGAAAATGACTGGGCGACACCGTTGCAAGATTTTTTACCAGGATGGGCGTACCATTGATATTATCAACGATGATATTTTCAATGTCATGTATATTATCCAGTAAACCAATGCCCCTTACCACATATGCCTGCCCGTTCTTTTCTATTACATCACCGCCAACATTAATATTACTTTTTGAAACGGCGGTATATACTTCAAGTGGTGTAATATCATATTCAGCGAGCTTTACAGGATCAACGGTGATCTCATAAGTCCTTTCTGCACCGCCAAATACAGTAAGGTCTGCAACACCGGGAATACTTCTTAGCTGCCGGTCAACCACCCAGTTCTGTACGGTATTAAGGTCGATGGAGTTTTTATTCTTTGATTGCAGGGTATACCTGAATATTTCGCCCGTTGGGCCATAGGGCGGCTGCACATCTGGCTCCACACCATCAGGCAGCGCTACATTTCGCAATAAATTATTGACCTGTTGCCTTGCAAAAAAATCTTCCACATCATCATCGAAAATTATTTTTGTAACAGATAAGCCAAACATTGATATGGAGCGGAGGGATGATTTTTTTGATACCGAATTCATCGCTACTTCAATAGGTACGGTAACAAAACGCTCCACTTCTTCGGCACTTCGGCCATTCCATTGCGTTACAATAATGATCTGTGTATTGGTGACATCGGGAAATGCTTCCAGCGGAGTTTTAACAAAACTCCACACGCCGCCAATGATGATGAGCAGCGTCATAAAAAATATGAAGAACCTGTTCTTTAAAGAAAAGGTAACGATACCGGAAATAAATTTGTTCATAAAATGGATTTAAGTGAATGAATGGATCAATCGTTCAGGGCATCATAGACCAACAGCTGGTATTTGCTGATGATCTTTTCACCCTCTTTTAAACCACTTTTTATATAAGTTATATCACCAATCGTTTCATAGATCTCTATTTCACGTGTCTCGATATTGCAATTGTCTTTGTACACCATCACATAATTCCTGTTCTTATCGAAGATCACTGACTGTGCCGGGATCGCAGGAAGCTGGTTGCCCCCGTCATCATATCTGATATTTATCTGTGCAAACATTTCGGGCTTTAAGAGATTCCCTGTATTTGGAATTTTTATCCTCACTTTCATTACCCTGCTTTGCGGATCCAGTATGGAGAATATCCTGTCTACCTTGCCTGTAAATATTTTATCGTTGTAAGCGATCACTTTGATATCTGCATCATATCCTGTTTTTATTTTAGCGATATCACTTTCAAAAACACTGGCCATTACCCATACTTCTTCGAGGTTGGCAATAATGAAAAAGGGCTGGGAGCCATCTACTTTGTACTGCATCTTATCCGTTACATTTTTTTCAATGACATAGCCGGATACAGGGGCAGTAATGTTTTGTATGGCATTTTCCCTGGCACCATAGATGGAAGTTGTTTGCTGAATACGCTTCAGGTCGGCCTTTGCCTTTTCCAGGTCGGTTTCGGCAGCAACTACATCTTTCTCTGTTGCAAGCTTAGCGGCATACATATCTTTTGCAGCACTTAAACTTTTTTCTGCAATCTTTACAGCTGATGCAGCAACAGTCGACTGGCCCTGGTAGTCTGCTATCTCACTACTTCGTATAACCGCCAGCGTTTGCCCCTTCGTTACATAATCACCCAGTTGTACTTTCATCTCTTCCACAACACCACCCACAACAGGGTATACTTTTACCCACTTATCTTCATTTGCCTCGATCTTGCCGGATAAGGCGATGCTGTTCTTTACAGTTTCTGTCTTAACAGTATCAATGACCGTTTTTTTCTGCATGGTATCAGTAAGACAAAACTGTTTTGCAGCATCAGTTTCAACTACCTTTTCCTTACAACTGTAAACGGCAGTAGCCATTACAGCAACGAGCAGGTATAATTCTATTTTTTTCATGATATAGAGATTTAGTTGTTGAATATTGTTTTTCCAATGGCAAAATGCAGGGATTCGATCGCCTGCATTTCCTCGTCCTGCAACTGGTTGAACTGCAGCGTATTATTTTTATAGGATTCATAGAAGTCCGTGAACTCGATCAGGCTGATATTCTTCTTCTCAAAATTTTCAGTGATGCCCTCCAGCAATTCTTTGAATTGTGCCTGGAAACCGGGGTCAACGGATCGCAGCATCTTATCGGTATTAAAAAGTTTTGCAAGTGCTTTCTGTACATCATTTTCTACTGTTTGTTTTTGCTGTTGCAACTGCACTTTATTCTGGTCGATACTGATCTTTGCTGCTTTAATATTGCCCTGGTTGCGATTAAAAAAAGGCAGGTCCATCGCTATTGAAAAAAAGGAAGCATTGTCAACAAAACTTCCGCGTTTGTCAAATTCAGCACCTAAGTTCAGGTCCGGTTTGGCATAAGCTTTTTGCAAGCGATAGTTTTGATTGCTGTATAACAGGTTGTTTTCGGCCAGTTTAAGGTCATAACGGTTTTCATACGCTGTATCAATAAGGCCCGCGAGGGTTAACTGCTGCAACTTATCAGACGGGATATTATTTTTATCAACGGTTGTAATAAAAATGGCTTTATTGTTTTGCAGCAGTAACTGCATGGATGCCTGCAATTCATTCAATTCATTTTGCAATGATGCTTGTTCAGCCTTTAATGAATACAGCAGGGATTTAATGCGAACAGCATCGCGGAGCGTAACCACCCCTTTGGCCTGTAATTGTTCATAGGCCCCGTTTAATTTTTCCAATGCAATAACCTGGCTTTGATACGCTGCGATTGAATTCTGCCGGTAATACATGTCATAAAATGTACTGCGTAATGAAAAGCGCAGTGTTCTCAAGAGGTCAAAGAAACGGTTCTCACTCAGGCTGGTGTTGGTTTCGGCCAGTTTGATCTCTTTATTGCGTTTTCCTGCCATTCGAACCATTTGCTGCAGGGCGATACCGTATTCCCCGGTCTTATTGCTTATGTCGAATAATTTTTTCAACTCAGGATTATAAATATCTCCCGTAAAGGAAAGATTTGGATTGGCGTATAACTTAGCCTGTATCACTGCTGCTTTGGCGATATCAATATTGTATTTTTCTGCAAGCAGCTGCAGGTTTTTTTGGATGAATTGTTTTTCTGCTTCGGGTAAACTGATGTGTATGGTATCTTGTGCAATTACCTGTATGGAAGTGCAGCACATGATCACCATCGAAAAGTTTTTCAACCTTTGGATTACATGTTTCATTTCAATATGAATTAATAAGGAATGAAGAAGTAGTTCAAATAATTGTAACGCATTTACCCGCATATGAATAGCGGTTAACATGCATTACAATGATCCTAACTGAATTTTTAGAAGGCGATGGGATTATGCTTCGGGTGGGGGAGTTATTACGTCGAAACTAACGGGTTCGATCCGGGCGGTAATAAAATCAGGGAATTCATTTTTGTATTGTTGGGCAAATGTTGCCTGTAGCAGGCTATATTGCTGCTCAAAATTATAATCGAAAGCTTTTACTAAATGGAAATTCTGGCCACTGTCATCATCCTCATCATCGGCGGTATGGTCATATCCCAGTGCAACGGCAATGTATTCAACCACGCTGTTGATATCGTCTATTTGCTGGCCATTTGCATCATACTGGTCCTCTTCCGCCACCTGGGGCAGGAACATAGAGGTATTCATGTGGGAGAGTAATAATATAAAAGCGAAAACTTTCTTCATTACAGGTGCAAATATATTAGCAATAAGTAATTACGAATGTTAATGATTCGTCATTACAGCCGTTAATATCATGCTAACGTTTTTTGGGAAGTATTATTTTAGGGTAGCTGCTGTACCGATGACCAATTTTTGGAGATCCTGTTCCTTAAAATAAGTTTTGCAGATAGCATCTGCTTTGTCCAGGACCTGTTTTAAGTGCGGCTGACCCGATCCTGCATAGGTGTAAGCTTTTTTAAGCGCAACAGCATTGCTCATCAGTGAGAATTGCTGTAGAGCCTCTTTGATGGCAATAACACGCAGGCCACTGTCTTTCAATATGCCCAGTTGTGCGATCATTGAACTTAATGCATAAAAATAGTTTTGCTCCAATAATAAAAAATGCTGGTTATCTGCGGCATCGGGCATTTTATTAAAGGGCGAAGTGATGATATCTTTCGTGAGGTATTTCGACAGGTATTTCGGAGGCGTTTTCACCTTGCTTAATTGAATGGCCCCCCTCAGCGCCTGTGGGTAAATACTTAACCAGCGCAATTTTCTTCTGAGTTCATGCACATCTGATTCTACATTGGCAAAATGAAAATCTGTTTTACCTGTGAATGCAACGATCTCAGCGATCGCTTTATCATAAAACCCTTTGATACTTTTTATTTCACTGCCATCCTTTTTCCAATCAGCATCTTTTAACTTCTTTCTTATTTTATCAATGCGTTTATTTTCAGTACCAAGCCAGCCATGTTCCTTGAGTGCTTCATTAAGGCTTTGGATCTTTTCTCTGGCCTGTGCCTGTAAATAACCCGTAACCGTTACCGGAATATCCTTATTGGTAATGAATTCTTTTGCAAACACGTCATAATAATCAACAGCTCCCAGGATATCTTCCAATAACTTGAACTGGGCATCCAGTTTACTGAATTTTTTCTTGTCGTGAATCCCGGAATATAGTTTTGACAATGCTTCCAGCATGAAGAGTGGCGTGCGGGCATTATTTTGATAGAGCCATAATGCAGGGTTTTTTTGTTTGGAGGCTGAATCCAGTAAAGCCTGCAACTGATCAAGAAAATAGTTGAACCTTGTTATGCCTTTTTTCATCTACATGTATTTAAAAGCCCG
>JANYIM010000256.1 GCA_025362055.1 Bacteroidota bacterium | reverse complement strand
AAGAAGATTGAGGAAACGATACGCTTTGGAGGCGACCAGTTATTATTACAGGGCGGGCATCATCCCGAATTGGGATTGAGTTTTTATGTTGATCTTTTTAAACAACTCAAACAATTATACCCTCATATCAAATTACACACGCTGGGGCCACCGGAAGTTGCACATATTACCAAGTTAGAGAAATCTACACACCGGGAAGTGCTAATGGCGCTAAAGGCCGCGGGTATGGATAGTCTTCCTGGCGCAGGCGCAGAGATACTAACAGACAGGGTTAGACGCTTAATAAGCAAGGGGAAATGTGGTGCGCAGGAATGGCTTGATATCATGCAGGAGGCGCATCAACTCAATATCACTACTTCCGCCACCATGATGTTCGGGCATGTGGAAACAGTAAGGGAAAGATTTGAACACCTGGTAAAACTCAGGGAAGTACAAAGCCGCAAACCGGAACACGCCAAGGGATTCCTGGCATTCATTCCATGGACCTTCCAGGACGTAGACACGCTTTTAAGTAAGATACGTGGCGTACACAATTTAACCACTGCCGAAGAATATATTCGTATGATCGCGATCAGCAGGATCATGCTGCCGAACATAAAGAACATACAGGCCAGCTGGCTTACCGTTGGTAAATCGGTTGCACAATTATGTTTGAATGGCGGCGCCAATGATTTTGGAAGTATCATGATAGAAGAGAATGTGGTAAGTGCTGCGGGTGCCCCTCACCGTTTTACCAGCTCCAGCATACAGGCCGCGATCAAAGAAGCCGGCTTTGAACCGCAATTACGCAATCAGCAATATGAGTGGCGGGATATACCGGAAGCCATCGTGGAACAGGTGATAGATTATTAAAACCCTTTAGCAACATCCTCCCCTGTTAAATACCAGCTATTTTTTTTAAATTTGAAGAACATTCATCAACTCCAGCGATCATGGCATTTACCCTGATTAGAAAAAAGAAGGTATTCCTTTCATTACTATTTATTGCTGCGGGCTATAACAATATAATTGCTCAAAACAAAGAGCAAACACTCCATAATCTCAATACTTTACTGGTCAATACAGTAATGGACGACCTTTTTACACCACCTGTTTCCGGCCGCATCTACACGTATCCTAATATCGCTTTTTATGAATGCATAAGGCACGATGACCCGGCCCTTCCTTCTTTGGCCGGTAAATTGAATGGGCTCAATAATATCCCCCCTTTACCCACTGATAACATGGTAGATAATTTCATTGCAGCCGGTATCGCTTTTTCTTATGTAGCGCAGGCGCTGGTTGGCACTGAATATAAAATAGAGAATTGGCGAAAGGCTTTTACAGATTCCCTTACTACACATGCGGACCCTGCACTTTTAAAAAATTCTATCCAGTACGGACATAGTGTTGCCGACAGTATCATCGCCTGGACAAAAAAAGACAATTACCTTCGGTCAAGAGGGTTAAGCCGTTTCGTTTTGTCGAAAGTACAGGGCACCTGGCAGCCTACACCTGAAGAATACGCACAGGCGCTGGAGCCCAACTGGCCTACCATCAGGCCATTGACACTTCAATCACCTTCACAATTCTCTCCCAAACAAAAATTACGGTATAATATGGCGAAGAATGCTGTTTTTTATAAAACAGTGATGGAAGTGTACCATATTGGTAAAGATCTTGATGCCGTTCGTAAAGCCACCGCAAAATACTGGGATGATAATCCCAATGTTGCTGTTACGGAAGGCCACCTTACTTATTATATCCATAAAATTTCTCCAGGTGGGCATTGGATAATGATCGCCAGGCAGGCTTGTCAGAAAAAAGAATTGAACGTCAGCCGCTCTTCTTATGTGTATACACTTACTTCCATTGCAATATTTGATGCATTCATCTCTTGCTGGGATGAAAAATTCAAGACCAACCTGGTGCGGCCCATCACCATCATTAACCAGTACATTGACCAAAACTGGAAGCCTTATATACAAACGCCGCCCTTCCCCGAATTTACGAGCGGCCATGCCGTTGTCTCCAATGCAGCGGCTACTGTTCTTACTAAATTACTGGGAGATAATTTTGAATTTACAGATGAGATAGAAATCCCTTTTGGAAATAAGACCCGCAACTTCAAGTCATTTTATGCTGCGGCTTTGGAATCCACTACCAGCAGGGTGTATGGCGGTATCCATTATCCCGAAACGGCCCGCATCAGCATACAACAGGGTAAGCAGGTAGGTGCATATGTATTGTCGGTATTTGAAAAAGGTACTTTAAAATAATATGACATGCATAAAAAAAAGGCAGGCTCATTCTTCTTTCTCCTTTGCTTAAGTATCACTATAACACAGGCACAGCAATCACAAAAAATGTTTACAAGTCTGCCTGCGAGCCAAACCGGTGTAACCTTTCGCAATGATATAAATGAAGATGGTGACATTTATTATTTTAAATACCAGCACATCTACAATGGAAGCGGGGTAGCCATTGGCGATATCAATAATGATGGTTTGCCCGACCTGTATTTTTCATCCACACTTGGTGAATGTAAACTTTACCTTAACCTGGGAAACCTTAAATTCAAAGACATAACAGAACAGGCGGGAGTAGCAGGAGTAAAAGGACAAATGACAACCGGTGTGAACATGTTCGACATCAACAATGACGGTTTTCTCGATATCCTCGTATGCAAATCAAATCCCTTTAATCTCAACACCGGGAAAAAGTTACTATACATTAATAATGGCAACGGCACTTTTACTGAAAAGGCCGCAGCATACGGCCTCGATGATGACAGCTATTCTTTACAGGCCTATTTTTTTGATTACGACAACGACGGCGATATGGACCTGTTCTTTGTGAATCATCCGCGTGACTTCGAAAACATCACCCAGATAAATGCAAAGATGGAGAACGGAAAAATGGTTCGTATAGAGGATACCGCTACTATGAAGGTAAGTAACCGCCTGTATGAAAACAGGAATGGCCATTTTGTGGATGTTACCAAAAAAGCCGGGTTGCTTACACACAATGCCTATGGCCTCAGCGCTGCCATTTATGATTTTAATCACGATGGCTGGCCCGACATCTATGTGGCCAATGATTTCAACAAACCCGATTACCTGTACATCAATAATGGTAAAGGTGGTTTCAAGGAAGACCTTGCCGGCTACTTTGACCATACCTGCTTTTTTTCCATGGGCATGGACATCAATGACCTGAACAACGACGGGCTCGAAGATGTTTTTAACCTTGATATGGCTTCAGAAGATCCGGTAAGGCAAAAACAATTGTTCGTACAAAATCTCAATTACGATAAGTTTCAACTTATGAAGCAATTGGGCCTGTACTATCAATATCCACACAATTGCGTACAGCTTAATAATGGTAATGGCCATTTCAGTGATATTGCCTGGTACAGCGGCATGGCACAAACCGACTGGAGTTGGTCGCCCCTTATCGCCGATTATGATAATGACGGATGGAATGATGTATTCATCACAAACGGTTACAAACGCGATGTTACTGATTGGGATTACAAGGAATTTGTGCTGGATTCCATTAAGAATTTGATGGCCAGGGGCCAGCCAGTGCTACTCGCCGACTGGTTTAAACTGATACCACAAACCAAGGTCAGTAATTATTTCTTCCATAATAATGGCACACTTCATTTTGAGGATGCCACTGCTGCGTGGAGCGATGCTGCTCCTTCTTTTTCACATGGCGCTGCCTATGCAGATCTTGATAACGATGGCGACCTGGACCTGGTAGTGAATAATATAGATGATGAGGCCTTCATCATGAGAAATAATACCAATGAAACAAATGCATCGCATTACCTCCGATTCCGTTTCTTCAATAATAAAGAACAAAAACATGAAGTGTACGGAGCTACCGTAAAACTCAGTGATGACGCCGGCCACCTGCAATTAAAACATTATGACCCGCAACGGGGCTATTTATCATCCATGGAACATGTGCTGCATTTTGGCACAGGTAAAGTTACCAGCATACCAAAAGTTGATATCCGTTTTTTATCAGGCAAACAGATCGTACTGACCAATGTAAGAACAGACCAGGTGATAGACATTTTTGAATCGGATGGAGTAAAAGCAATTC
>JANYIM010000304.1 GCA_025362055.1 Bacteroidota bacterium | reverse complement strand
CGGAGGAAGGTCAAAAGCAGCGGTTTGATCGGTAGCGCTGTTAGAGCTTCCTTCTGAAGCACTAAAGCCCAAACCTCTTTTCGCAAAAGCTGCCCAAATAGCACAAGTATGTACGCCGCCATATACGTTCTGATCAGCTTGTAAGATCGCGTTTCTTGCATCTACATAACCAGGAGAACAAGGTTGCAGTTTTAAACCTTCAATAACCAGTTTATAAGCAACTGTGTTACCGCCGGCACCTGCATTATTCCATATGTTAGCATTGATACCATCCGTTTGGATGATACCCCAGGTCATTTCCCAACAAACCATACACCATATTTCGCCAATATTATGAACTTCTGTTCCTACAGGTGCAACACCCATATTTGCATAAGTCAATGGGTTAATGGCAATATTTGTACAATAAGGATAAAGACGAATACCGGCACCAGTTGGACCTTGTCCGAATGCATAAGTACCGATCGGCCTTTTCTTATTGAAACCGTCTGTTATTAATGCAGTAGACCAGTCGGTAGTTGTCATCAATGCATTATAATCGCTCCATCCTTCACCACCTTCTTCTGCATTACCCAAGCAAGATGTGGTTGCAGGTCCGCCTGTTAAACGATTACTTACGCCATGAAAAAATTCATGCGCAACTACACCATTATCAATATCCCCATCCAATTGAACGGTGCCCGGAGGTGTAGATGACATCGTTACGTTAACGAACGGGTTCGTTAATTGAGCAGCGATTGTAGCGCCATCCACATCAGAGATCATGATAGCCGGAGTAGTAATGGTGTTATCCGCACCGCCCATAATAATTGGAGGGCCAGGAACATTGTTGACCATTACCACGCCAATTGCTCCCGCAGCCTGGGCAGCATTTACTTTGGCAACAAAGGCACAGGTACCCCTGTTTATCAATGCAATCTTGCCAGATAAAGCAGCTCCGTTTGATGGCGGAACACAAGCCTCATGCGTAGCAGCTGCCTGGTCATTATAATATACAAGGTTTGCAGTCCTTGGTCCAACATTACCCAAAAGGTTTGCTGTACTGAATGCTCCTTCAACTGCTGTATAAGGGCCAGCGATCGATGCAGGAGAATTTACCACGAAAGTTAAAACACCAGAAGCAGGGTTAAAAAGATACATCTGCATCCTTGGCTTACTACCATCCGGAGGAGTGCCGAAGTTTGCATTATTTGTTCCTCCACCATCTTGTGCATCAGCTTCTACATAATCACCACCTAAACCACCCCTACCCAGGTTACTATTCTGGAAATTACCGGCGGGTTCATCAAATCCATATTTATAAGAGATATCATGTAGAATGTTATTCCAGTAAAATAAATTGGTAATAGCAAACTGTTGAAAAAGCGGAGTAGTAGGAGCCACTGTATAATTTGGCTGGCCTGCATAAGTAAAATTCAAAGGATCAGGCGTGGTAGTTGAACTTGCCTGAAGACCGTTATTACTATTATTGTTGGCCTGATCTTCATGTGCACGGACATTATTACCGCGACTAACCGTATAATCAAGTGTTCCATCATTATGCCATCCTAAAGTAACGGCATTACCACCGGCAAGTGTCCATGGATTCGTTGCAATAGCTGCAGTACCACCCGGGAAACTGGGAGCTTCTGCCGGCCATTTAATTACCGTATAGTTAACTGTAGTTACAAGGGATGGACTATTAGCCTGTGAAGGGCTATTTTCCTCTACTTGTGCAGGAGCATTGAACATATTGTTCTGCGGAGCCGTTGTGGTACGCTGATTTTCAACAGCGGCCGGATCCCATGTCATATAAGTATCTTGTGTAAGGTTGGTAGCGTTAGCCCTGTTCATTACATCAAAAACAGTCATGTTATTTTTACTAACGATCGAATTATTGCTTGCATCAACCCTGATATTCCAATAATCTGATTTAGTTGAAGGAAAAAGCTGAACCTGCCATGCAAGTTTAATGCTGGTCATTTTTCCGGCAGCATCAAATACCGGAACCCACATCAACTCTGCAGTTACATTTTCCCTGGTATTCAAATTACCAAAATCAACGATCCTGCCATTCTCTTTCACGTTTTTAATACTCAGGGATGCAGGGGCGGCTAAACTGGATTCTGAAAAGGAAGCACGTACCGCATCCGCAGGCCTGGTAGAAGGCGTTGCTGATTTACCGTTGGTCAGTTGTTCCATACCTGTAAGAAATCCACCAGATTTAGAAGTCATCAGACCATTTTTAAAAGCCAGTACCAGCATTTGATTCCATACCGGCAAGCCTTTATAGCTCTGCACTAGGTATACCAATTGGTTACCCGATGTTTGATCAAAATAAGAACTGCTTACTACGAAATTTTTCAGATCATCTTGCGATAATCCAATGGCTGCAGCATTCTTTGTAACCAATTGCTTTGCCAAAACGTTATCAGCGTTCTGAGCATTTACAAAAAAAGCGAGCGATAAAAACACTAGGGAGAGTAGTATTTTTCTCATAAAATTGAGTTTAGTTTGGTGATAGTAGTTTGTATTAATCTGCAATATAATTAATAATCCACACTTCCCCGCTTTAAAATAAAAATAATTTTATTGAAAATGGCAGGTGTATGCACTGTAAAACCCATGGGGCTTACCCGGTAAATTTACTTAAACAAGATCGGGGCATTTTTATTATGCAAAAGACCGGTCCGTCAACATCAAATCTACTAATGGATGGGAATTACGACTGGCACAGGGCGGGCCTTGGAGGAGGCGTATTTATTTCCTTGATAGTGGCGACCAGATAGTCATTAAAATTGGTATATTTTTGAGCGGGGTCTTGCTCAATAAATGCTGATTTTTCTGTAACTGTTATGTAATCAGTCAGCTGAAATTTAATAGTATGTTTAGGCCCTTTGTTATCTGTATTTTGATCGCCTCCGGACCTTATAGCATTACTTAGATCCTCCAGCAACCTAGCCTCCCGCTTATCGTTAAGACAGTAAAGAAATGTTTTACCATCTGTTTTTTTCACTTTTTGAATATCATATAATTGCCCGTGCAGGTAAAACTCTTTGCCTTCTTCTTTCCATTGAATGTCTTTTTTATTGGCTTCTGCATCGATCACATTCATCAATGTTTCCGGCACTCCGGCAAGAATTTGTTCTTCTGCCAGTTCTTTAATGTAATGTTGTTGAATGGTATAGATAAAGTAATAACCCACCTGGCCGATGAACAGCATGAAGAAAAAAAATACAGCTATCGTTTTTTGGAGTCGCATTCGCTTTTAAAGCTACATTTATTTTTTTTATCTGCCAAAATTCACACATCAATTTTTAGTACTAAGTTGTACTTTCATTTCTAAATAAATCCGGATGAAATATTTTTTATCGCTCTTCGCAATAGTTTTCACACAAGAGATCATTGCCCAGGATATTTCTGCTGTGATCGCCGAGAAAGCTGCTGCCATTCAACCCAGGTTAACAGAATGGAGAAGGCACCTGCATCAAAACCCTGAGCTCAGTAACAGGGAAGTTAAAACCGCTGCATACATTGTTGAACACCTGCAGCACCTGGGTTTAGAGATACAGACCGGTGTTGCCAGAAATGGTGTGGTAGCCATTTTAAGAGGAGGAAAACCAGGGCCCGTGATGGCATTGAGGGCCGACATGGATGCTTTACCCGTTAAAGAAAGGGTGGACCTCCCCTTTGCTTCAAAAGACAGTGCCGAGTTTCTTGGACAGAAAGTTCCTGTAATGCATGCATGCGGGCATGATGCCCATGTGGCCATGCTTTTAGGAACAGCTGAGATCCTGTCCGGTATGAAAAAAGATATCGCAGGAACAGTAAAATTTATCTTCCAGCCATCAGAAGAAGGGGCACCCGGCACCGAAGAAGGTGGTGCAGCACTGATGGTAAAAGAAGGCGTAATGGAAAATCCAAAAGTAGATGTAGTATTTGGCATGCACATCGAATCCTGGATACCGGCCGGTGATATTCAATATAAGCCCGGGGCTTTTATGGCATCGGCAGACTGGTTCAGTATTAAAGTGAGCGGCAAATCGGCACATGGTGCACAACCCTGGCTGAGCGTGGATCCTATTGCAGTATCTGCACAGATCATTGAAGGATTACAAAATATTGTGAGCCGTCAAATGGACCTTACCAAGGCGCCTGTAGTGATCACTGTTGGAAAGATCCATGGCGGTGTTCGCAACAATATCATCCCCGAAGAATGTATTCTGGATGGAACGATCAGGACCTTAGATAGTAAAATGCAGGAAAATGTTCATGTTCGCATAAAACAAACTGCTGAAAAAATTGCAGAGGCAAGTAATGCTACTGCAACGGTTAGTTTTGATAACAAGACCCTGGTGACTTATAATGATCCCGGCCTGGTTGCTAAAATGATCCCCTCTTTAAGAACTGCTGCAGGTGCAGATAATGTACGTACAATGGAATGGGTAACCAGTGCGGAAGATTTCAGTTACTATGGTACCAAAGCGCCTGCTTTCTTTTTTTATTTTGGAGGAATGCCCAGGGGTAATGATCCTGCAAAAGCGCCCCCACACCATACACCTGATTTTATGATCGATGACAGCAGGTTATATATTGGTGTAAAAACTTTTTGCCAGTTGATTTTTGATTACCCGAAAACAATTAAAAATTAAGAATTAATAATCAATAATTATGAGACAGCTATTTTTGTTTGTATTGATCACACTTTCATTTTCGGCGTTTAGCCAGAACCGTATGACACCTGAATTGCTCTGGAAACTGGGAAGGGTTTCGGGGCTGGGCATTTCCAAAGACGGGAAATATGTTTTGTATTCGGTATCCACACCCAATGCTGAAGAGAACAAAAGTTCAAGGAAGACCTATACCATACCGTTAGCTGGCGGAAATCCCATACAGGTCAGCAACAGCGACAGTATGCTCAACAACGATAAGATCTCCCCCGACGGAAAATATATGATTAGCAATGCCGAAGTGAAGATAAAAAAAGTAACGGGCAGTGACTATTACCCCGAATTAAAAAAGTCGAATGTATATATTTATGATAACCTCGATTACCGTCACTGGGATACTTATGAAGACGGGAAGTTTGATCACGTGATGCTTGCACCGATGATGAGCGGCAAGGCAGGTGATGCCATAGACCTTATGAAGGATGAGCCTTATGACTGTCCGCAAAAACCTTTTGGCGGTGATGAGGATTACGTTTGGAACCCCAATGGAAAGGAAGTGGTGTACTGTACCAAGAAACAATACGGTACCGCCTATACGCTAAGTACCAATACAGACCTCTATGCTTATAATATCGAGACCGGCAAAACCACCAACCTTACAGAAGGCATGCCGGGCTATGATATCAACCCTTCGTTTAACCAGCAGGGTGACCTTGCATGGTTAAGCATGAAAAGAGCGGGGTATGAAGCAGATAAACAGGATCTCATCGTATCTAACGGGACCAGTAAAATGAATCTTACTGCACAAAGAGACGACATTCATGTAGAGGGATATAAATGGAGCGATGAAGGGAATAAACTTTTTTTCTGGGCACCTATTGACGGCACTTTACAATTATTTGAAGTAAACTATCCCGGCCTTACTAAAATGATGCCCGTTGTAAAACAGCTCACTAAAGGGGATTTTGATGTGACGGGGGTCGTTGGCCAGCATGGTAATACGCTGATCGTTTCCAGAACAGATATGAATCATGCTGCAGAACTGTATGCTGTTGATATCATTTCTGGCGAGATGAAACAACTGACGCATGTAAATGATGCAACTTATGCAACATTGGCAATGGGCAAAACAGAAAGGCGAATGGTAAAAACAACTGATGGAAAAGATATGTTGGTATGGGTGATCTACCCGCCTGATTTTGATCCGGCAAAAAAATATCCCACTTTATTATATTGCCAGGGCGGGCCACAATCGGCACTTACACAATTCTATTCTTTCCGTTGGAATTTTCAGCTGATGGCTGCCAATGGTTATATTATTGTAGCGCCTAACCGCAGGGGTATGCCCGGGCATGGTACTAAATGGAATGAGGAGATAAGTAAAGACTGGGGCGGACAAGTGATGCAGGATTATTTTAGTGCAATCGACGCCGTTAGTAAGGAAAAATACGTTGATAAGAACCGCCTTGGATGTGTGGGAGCAAGTTATGGCGGCTATTCTGTATTTTATTTAGCAGGTATTCATAATAACCGTTTCAAAACATTCATCGCACACGATGGTGTTTTTGATTTCAGGAGTATGTATGGCACCACGGATGAAATGTGGTTCGAGAATTGGGATAAAGGCGGTGCTTACTGGGACAAGAATAATGCAGCTGCACAAAAAAGTTACAGTAAATTCAACCCCAGCGATCTTGTTGCTAAATGGAATACCCCCATTTTAATTTACCAGGGGGCAAAAGACTACCGCGTGCCCATAGAGCAAGGCCAGCAAGCATTCCAGGCTGCACAACTAAGGGGAATAAAAAGTAAATTCATCCTACTGCCCGATCAAAACCATTGGGTATTAACTGCACAGGATGCATTGGTGTGGCAGCATGAGTTTTATAAGTGGTTGGATGAAACGTTGAAGTGATTAATTGATTTGGTGATGTGACGATTTGGTGATTTTTTTAATTCGTTGTTGTATTCATATAAACGAAAAGTAAGATCAATTAAAAACGCAGGGATTCTGCAATCACCAAATCGTCACATCTCCAAATTGCCAAATTAATTAATGTGCGAAGTCTACTTCAAAGTTACCCTGGATCCTTTCAATCGATGGATTAAAATAACCGAATTTAAGATCCGGGAATTCTTCGCGGATAAGTTCCATCATTTGTTTAACGCCCATGCACTCACCCGTTTCCGTTACCCCTATTTTTCCAAGGTACCAGTCGGGGTCAATATTAAAATTACGCCACTGTATCATGCAGAGATCCGTTTCCCTGATCAGCTTTCTTAACGCTTCATATTCTTCAATGCTATCCGTCATGCCGGGAAAAACAAAATAGTTGATGCTGGTCCACCCGCCATAACTCCGCACGATCTTTAAACTCTCTACAAGGTCTTCAAATACATAATTATTAGGGCGGTAGTAAGGCGTATAAATACTTTCCCTTGCAGAATTGGTACTAACCCGCATACTGTTAAGGCCCGCTTCACATAAAGCTTTTACAGCATCCGGTTTGCTGCCATTGGTATTGATATTGATACTTCCCTTTTGGGTATGTTTCCTGATCTCGAGTATACTGTCCCGTATGGTCTCCCACATCAATAAGGGCTCCCCTTCACAACCCTGGCCAAAACTGATCAATGGAAAAGGCGCTGTTTCAAGATGAGGTACCGTAAACTCTGTGATCTCTTCGGCAGTGGGTTTAAAAGTTAACCGGTCCTGCGTACTTACAATGGTTTCTTCAACAGGCTGAAAAGAGATACAGCCAATACAGTTGGCATTGCAGGCCGGTGAAGAAGGCACGGGGCACTCCCACCTGCCCATGGCAAAATTTCTTGCAGCAGGGCAGTTATACGTCATGCAACAGTTCTCCATCAAATGTTTTACCAAACGGTTATGCGGATACGCTTTTAATAAATGCGCTGCACCTGTTTGTATTGTTGCATCATCATATCCTTCACATTCCTGCCGGATATCCTGTTCGATGCGTATAGCAGGCACAAAGAATTTTTCATCCTGCCAACCCGCAGCGGTGTAACAAAATAGCGGTAAGGTGGGGGCATCTTCTCCTGTTTCATAGGCAGCCATGTATAAGCCTGTATGCGCAGGCGGAATAAAAGCCGCAACAGCCCAGCCTTTCTCACACAAGCGCATCTCCCCTGTTTTTACGTCGATACCGATCCCTTTGCGGCCCGGTAATTCATATAAATTACCACCCAACGGCAATTCTATCCAATCACTTTCAGGAACAGGTACTGCGTGCCAGCCACTGCGGCCGGTGACATAAAGAGAATTGTCTTCAAAGATATTTCCTTCGCCATCGGAGTATAATATGTATGGAGATCCTTTTAATAGCATGTTGAAAGTTGAATTAAATGCTTTTGGCAAAATTCGTCAATTTGCTGCAGTTCTTCAATTTTTAAATTATTGCGAAATTGAAAAAAGATCTTTTTATTTCGAAATGTTTCGATAATGATGCTATGATAACCGGGTCAGGCAGCAAGTTGAACTATACAGAATTGATTAAACTCCTTTTCGTCAATCGCATAACTTTCTTCTGCGATCTCCTGTTGCAATAAATGGTCGTTCTTATAGTCGAGGGTAAGTATCCTGTCTTTTAATACCACATTACTAAGTTCCTTCCATTGGATCGCCTTAGTGTGAAATACATACTGAACTGAAATGTCATTGTCGTTGAATTGCAGCCTTACCTTTTTATTCAGCATTTGAAAGAATACCCCATGAACGATCAATACGATGGCAAAAGCAATGGTATGTGTTGTAATATAAATAAGAACGGCTGCAATGGCCAGCAGCAGCAACCTGTTCACCTGATAATTTTGTAATATCCTTTTTACAAAAAAAGAAGACAGCACCAGTACGCCCGCAAGTGCAATATTCAAATAATAGTTTCTCTGGTCAGCGTATACAAACGCGGCTACTCCTGCAATGGCAAACAAGGCCCTGGTGGTAAGGATCTCAATTTCGGCCTTGTTATTCTTTAAGGTTATGGTGAACATAAGTTGAAATGGCGAGTGGCGACTGGGAAGAAGGAATTAGGAATTGGGAATTTGTAATTAGGCCTTCATATTCGTAGCGTTTAGCTAATACAGAACCCAATTATTAAATGAGGAATTGGGAATTGGGAATCAGGCCTTCAAATTGGTAGCGTTTAACTAATACCAGCACCCAATTCCTAATTACAAATTACTAATTCCTTACCCCAAAAAACCACTAGCCACATTCTACTAAGGATTCGCAGCTACGAGCAAATTACACAACCTGAACAAACACCTTGCCCCTACATTCTCATCCCATTCATCGTGGCTAACACCTACTTCATTCAGATCGAACCCGATCAGTTTGCGGCCACTCAATAATAATTTTTTAAAAAGGTAAAAAACCTGTTCTGTTTCAAAACCGCCCTGTACAGGCGTTCCCGTATGCGGACAAAGTTTTGGATCCAGTCCATCGATATCAAAACTGATAAAAACCTTTTCAGGCAAATGGCTGATTATTTCATCAGAGATCTGCTGCCAGGTTTGACCTTCATACTGGCGTTCTTTTATTCCTTTATCAAAATAAGTAGCCACACGGCCCTGGTTTTTGTTGATGTAGTCAACTTCTTCTTCGCAATAATCCCTCACCCCTACCTGCACCAGTTTTTTTATTGCAGGGATCTCTTCCAATGCATTATACATGATGGATGCATGGGAATATTTAAATCCTTCGTATGCAACCCGCAGGTCGCAGTGTGCATCGATCTGTAAGATCCCAAAATCGCCGTGCTTTTCCGCAACGGACCTGAAAAAACCAAAGGGAGTACTATGATCGCCACCCAGTAAAGCAACTAATTTACCCTGGTCCAATAATTCCTTTGTTTGCTCATACACCCAGTTATTCAGGAACACGCTACCCTCGTTGATCTCTTTGAGTGATTTGCACATGAATTTATTGTCGGCTACCACTTCTTCCTGGGAAATATAATTGATATAGAGTTCCGCTTCTTTACGCAGATAATCACTTTTCATCAATACTTTTTTATCGCTGGGCCGCATATAAAAACCCTGTTTCCACCCGTCCTTTACATCAGGGTCATAAAGGTCTACCTGCAGGCTTGAGTGAAAGATATGCTCCGGAGCCCTTGCTGTACCTGCATTATAGCTTACTGTAACTTCCCATGGAATGGGTAATATGATCAACCTTGCATCTTCTTCGC
>JANYIM010000285.1 GCA_025362055.1 Bacteroidota bacterium | reverse complement strand
TAAAAGTCAAGAACAAAGGGATGATAAAGAATAACTTTTTCATGATTAGGGGTTGAACTTAAATGTACGAAGAAATATCACCGCAGAGAAACAGAGAAGTGGAGTTTCTGCAGAGTAACTCTGCGAAACCTCTGCACCTCTTATTCTCTGCGGTTGGGCAAAAGAAAGAAAATAACCCGGTGCAATGACCCAACCAGGATCAGCTCAATAATGTGATATGGTACAAGAGTGCGACGCCACCGGAGTCAAATAGAAATTCAACCGCCGGGTACACAAAAAAAATTACTTTTGCTGCCTTATCCTTCGACAACCCTTCGACGAGCTCAGGGTGACAAAGCGAGGGAATAAAAACTATGAACAAAGGCCCCGTTTCAAATTTCATTGAACATCATTATCGCCACTTCAATGCTGCCGCTTTAATGGATGCAGCCAAAGGATATGTTACCCATTTGGATGAAGGCGGTAAGATGATGATCACCCTTGCAGGTGCCATGAGTACAGCTGAACTTGGATTAAGTTTAGCCGAAATGATTCGCCAGGATAAAGTGGCCATCATCAGTTGCACGGGCGCCAACCTGGAAGAAGATATCATGAACCTGGTGGCACATAGCCATTATAAAAGAGTGCCCAATTACCGCGACCTGAGCCCGCAGGAAGAATGGGACCTGCTGGAAAATCATTTTAACCGCGTTACCGATACCTGCATACCTGAAGAAGAAGCATTTAGAAGATTACAGCAACACATTCATAAAATATGGAAGGATGCAGATGATAAAGGAGAGCGTTATTTTCCGCACGAATACATGTACAAGATGTTACTGAGTGGCGTGCTGGAACAATATTATGAGATCGATCCAAAGAACAGCTGGATGCTGGCAGCTGCACAAAAGAATATTCCGATCGTAGTGCCGGGATGGGAAGACAGTACCATGGGGAATATTTTTGCTTCTTACATTATAAAAAATGAAATGAAAGCAACTACCATGAAGAGTGGTATTGAATACATGGTTTGGCTGGCCGATTGGTATCGTAATAATTCTTCCGGCAAAGGAGTTGGATTCTTCCAGATCGGTGGCGGCATTGCCGGAGATTTCCCGATATGCGTGGTGCCGATGATGTACCAGGACCTTGAGTGGCACGATGTTCCGTTCTGGAGTTATTTTTGCCAGATCAGCGATTCAACAACATCATATGGTTCTTATTCCGGCGCAGTGCCGAATGAAAAAATTACCTGGGGCAAGCTCGATATCAATACACCAAAGTTCATCGTAGAGAGTGATGCAACAATAGTGGCCCCATTGATTTTTGCATGGGTATTAGGTTGGTAACCTCTTCCTTTAAGGGACGTATGGAATCTTATCTCGTTGCTGCCGGCAATGGTATATCTCTCTTCAGCATCTCATCCCTGTTAGCAATTTCCCAGGCCGTAAGAAAGATCATGCGTGCCCTTTTCTCATAAAGGTCCCAGTTTATTTTTTCAATGGTATCTGTTGGCTTGTGATAATCGGACTTCAACATGCCATCATAGAAAAATAAAATGGGAATGCCTTTGCGTGCAAAATTATAATGATCGCTACGGAAATAGATCCTGTTGGGATCATTGGGATCATCAAATTTATAATCCAATACCAGCTTTGTATTTTTATTATTTGCCCCTTCATTGATACCGGGCAGGTCGCTGCTGAGTTTATCGTGGCCTATTACGTACACATAGTTAAGGGTGTCATCAGTTTTGCGTTCAGTGTCTATTCTTCCGATCATGTCGGTATTCAGGTCAACGGATGTTTTATCTAAGGGGAAAACAGGATGATCGCTATAGTATTCGCTTCCCCATAAACCTTTTTCTTCACCACTAACGGTCATGAATACCATTGTTCTCCTGGGCCGGTGGCCTTCAGCAGCAGCTTTGGCAAATGCGGTTGCCATTTCAATAACCGCACAGGTTCCGCTTCCATCATCATCTGCACCATACCAGATCTTTCCGTCGTGTTTACCCAGGTGATCAAAGTGGCCGGTTAAAAAAACGAATTCATCTTTTTTATCAGTGCCTTCAATGATACCGAGCACATTGCTGGCATTAATAACGCTACGCGACTTTTCAAAATTAAAAGCAAGCTTCATTTTCTTTTCCATGGCCCATTGCTTATCTACCGGCATGGAGATTTTGCAAATTTTAAGCAGGGTATCAAAATTATTGCCGATAACGGTTCTTGCAAAAGCATGCGAAAGCTGTGCAAAATTTATTTGTTTGGCCGCTGCATTCGTCCTTGGAAAATATACACCCGTTTTCTTACCGTTATCCACGGAACGCTGATTGAACATTTCCTGGTTGGAGTTAATGATCAATGCACCAACGGCGCCCTTGTCTGCAGCAATTGCCATTTTTTTAGAAAGGCCGGGAAATGTCCATTCGGAACTACGATTGGTTCCGGAGATAATGTATTTGCCATCTTTTTTGGGCTCTCCTAAAAAAAACACCACCACTTTTCCTTTCACATCAAGGCCTTCATAGTCGCTGTATTTTGAATCATCAATACCATAGCCAACAAAAACTATTTTTTTCCCTTTAAACTTACCGGTCTCATTATTATTGAGCGGGGCGATAAAATCTTTTCCAAACTCAGCGGTTGTGCCATTTATTGTTAGTTCGGTTGTTTGTAAACTATCCTGGTACAGGGGATACAATTGCTGGTAACCTTTTAATGCATCGGCTGGGCTTAGCCCTAGCGCTCTGAATTGCGATTCGATATACGCAGCGGCCCTTCGCTGGCCTTCGGTGCCCGTTTCCCGGCCTTCCATTTCGTCACTGGCGATAATGCTTAAATGTTTTTTAAGATCCATGCCCGTAATTACAGAAGCATATTTTGAAGCATCACCTGTTTGCGAAAATGTAATACTTATGCAAAGCAAGCCGTTGGCTAAAAGCAATAATTTTTTCATCAGTAAATTTTAATTGAGGGCAAAATAAGAAAATCAGTAATGTAGTGAACTGATATTTGATAAGCGGCGTAAATTAAATTCAAAAGTACCCCCCCAAAGCGTACCGCTGGTTTTAACTTTTGAATTATCCTAGCAGGGGATCTTATTCACTCTTGTAGCGTGCCTCCCACCTTCAAAAGCTGTATTCATAAAAACGTCCAGCATTTTTTCCGCATCACCATCCCGTACAAAGCGTGCGGGGATGCAAATGATATTAGCATCATTGTGTTTGCGTGCCAGTTCGGCCAGCTCTTCGCCCCAGCAAATGGCAGCACGGATGCCAGCATGTTTATTGGCAGTTATAGCAACTCCGTTGGCACTGCCACATAATAAGATACCGAAGGCCGCTTCTCCTCTTTCTACAGCAGTTGCAACAGGGTGAGCATAGTCGGGGTAATCAACAGATTCTTTTGAATAGGTTCCAAAATCTTTGAAAGCAACACCCTCTCCTTCTAAAAATGAGACCAGGTCTTCTTTGCAATCAAATCCTGCATGATCGCAGCCGATGGCGACGGGTTTACTTAGATCGAACGGGGACATTTTTAATTAAAAATTAGTAATTAAGAATTAATAATTGAGAGCAACAAAGTTTCTACTGTTTGCCCTTACATGAAGTTACGCCATAAAGGAATTAGTAATTACTAATTTTTAATTCTTAATTAGATTAGCTCCATTCCTTTTCCTCTTTAGCTTTTTTACGATCGACCTTTGCCACAAGCATCACGCTTATTTCATATAATAAGATAAGGGGAACCGCTACAATGGTCTGACTGGTCCAATCAGGAGAAGGTGTTATCACTGCAGCAACGATGAGAATGATCACATAAGCATATTTGCGGTATTTCTTTAAAAACTTAGCAGTGATGATGCCGATCTTTGCCAGCACATAGCAGAGTATGGGCAATTCAAAAGCAATACCACAGCCAAGGATGATATTATTTAAGGTGTCTATATAATCATCCAGCGTCGGCATGTATTTATAAGCGCCAATTGTGCCTAATGTAAAGTTTGCAAGAAAATTAAACGTAAAAGGTGCAAGCAGGAAATAGCCAAAAGTGGCTCCTAAAAAAAAGAAAAGAGATACCCAAAAAATGCTGCCTCTTGCATATTTTACTTCTTTGGGGGATAAAGCGGGCTTGATAAATCTCCAAAGTTCCCAAAATAAATAAGGGAAGGCAACAATGATACCACCGATCATGGCAATGTTAAGCGCCGACATAAACGGCCCGCTTACCGTATTACCCTGTAAGGGAATATTCACAGGAGGCATGCAAAGTGATTGCCCTAATCCTAATTGATGGCTCCACCTGCACAATGCAGTATAGGTAATAAAGCTTGGCCTGGCAGGCGCATAAATGATATTATCGAAGACCTTGTCAATAAAAACAAAAATAGCTATCGCCGCCGCAAGCCATACCAGCACACCCCTTATCAGGTGCCAGCGCAGGGCTTCAATATGGCCCATAAAGGACATTTCCCCAGGTTCGGAACTGTCCCTGTTGCGCAAACGCTTAAAAAAAGATTTTCTATCGGATCCTGATGTAGCCAATTGTATAATTTGGTTTGCAAAGGTACAGCGTAAATATTAAGGCAAAAGTGAAAAGTCAAAACCAACAATCAATAGCTGCTTTCACTTTTTTTTACTTTTCACTTTTGATCTGTTAAGTTGTTGGCACCTGTTTTACATTTCCTGTACGTTTTAAAGCACCCCAGCCTTGCAGCTCTCCTTTAAGTGCCCTGTTAAATGATTTAAATAAGATATAATACATCAGTTGGCGATAAATGAAACGCTGGGGTATCATCCAAAGCAATTTTTTATAATTTTCTTTTTCGTATGCAAAAGCCAGTGCAGCACCCGCCATATCCACCAGCGAAAAGATAGTGTAATATAAAATGATATGGCCCGCACTTGCGGGTATGATATTAAATGCTGCTGCTATCAAACTCAATATCAGCACAAGGTCGGCCAGGGGGGCCAAAAAGGGTAATATCATCTGGAAGATCAGGATATGCGGCAATGCGATCATCCCAAAATTTTTGTACCGGGGGTTCAGTACCGCATCACGGTGTTTCCAGAAACATTGCATTACACCAAAACTCCAGCGAAATCTTTGTTTCATGAACTGGCGCATGGTTTCAGGCGCTTCGGTATAAGAGATGGCATCATTACAATTACGAATGATATAACCCTTTCGGTGTAAACGCATGGTAAGGTCACAATCTTCGGCCAGTGTATCATTGGTGAAGCCCCCTGCTTTGATAACAGCTTCTTTCCTGAACCCGCCAATAGCACCGGGAATAACCGTTATGCAATCCAGGTAATCAAAAGCCCTCCGGTCAAAATTCTGTGAAGTGATGTATTCAATACTTTGCCATTTAGTGATCATGTTTCTTTCATTGCCCACTTTTACATTACCTGCAACGGCTCCCACTTCGGCAGCGGGTTTATCATCATGCCCTGCAGCAAAAAACTTCTTCATCAGTAGTGAAATCGCATCTGTTTTTAATTGTGTGTCTGCATCAATGCAAACAATAAATTCACCTTCGGCTTTCTCCACACCCATATTCAATGCCGAAGCCTTTCCCCCATTTGGTTTTGTAAAAACTTTTACTTTACCGTTGCCATCGAAAGTGTCCTGTACAATTTTATAAGTATTGTCTACGCTACCATCATCGATGAAAATGATTTGCATGTTGCGGTAATCCTGCATCAGTAAACTTTGCACCGTTCGTATTGCATTCACTTCTTCATTGAAAGCGGGCACAATAACACTTATCAAAGGTTGATTGGCCGGCGAAGCGACCAAAGGAATATTTTGCTGCCTTGTTTCTTTTCTCTTTTGCAACCATGCCAATAAGGCCATGAAGAACATTCTGCCGATCGATAAAAAAATACCAATAAGAAACAATGAGAAGATTATTTTTCCTGCCCAGTAAATAAATTCAATGAAAATATAACTGAAAACAGTTCCCCAGTCTTTTTTAACAGGCGGCATTATATCATCCTTGGTCTTTCCCATCAAATCGGCTACGGTAGTGAATTTGCAGCCCTTATCCCTGAAGTATTTTATGATCCTGGGCAATGCATCCACGGTAGCCTGCCTGCTTTCGCCACCGGCATCGTGCAATAAAATGATATTTCCTTTTCCATCTTCTGCGATCCTTATTGTTCTTGCCACGATGGAATCAGCATTGTTATTGGGATCCCAGTCATTGGGATCGATACTTTCGCCAACGGTGATGTAATTGTCTTTTTTACTTCGGGCAAGCGGTTCTATTTCTTCAAAGGTCTGTGGTTCACTATCCGCATTATAAGGTGCCCTGAATAAAATAGTGGAATGACCGGTAACGGCTTCAATGATGAGCCGCGTTGCCTTCATTTCTATTTCTGCCCTTTCGGCACTCATCGTGGCAATATTGTGATGCGTGAAAGTATGGTTGCCGATCTCATAACCATCCCGGTAAATGCGTTTTAATACAGGTAAATTTTTTTCGGCTTCCAGCCCTACAATAAAAAAAGTAGCAGGTACTTTTTCACGTTCCAGGATGTCTAAAATCTTCGGCGTGTATTCATCACCGGGACCATCATCAAAGGTTAGGATGATCTTATGGCCGGGGCCGATATCAGAAGTGTCTTCTCCTGATTTTTCATACACATAACCGGAAGGCAACTGGGTATACACCTGCTCTGATATCAATTGCTCGGCACTGTCGACCTCTAATTTTATTTTCCCTTCCTGCGGGCTTCCTAAAATATTTAATATTTCACCGCCCTCCTGTCCTACCCAGGATGGTTTTTGATTGGGGTTGATGGGGCTGCCTGCAAGTAAATTAAAATTGAAAGGATTATTTTTTAAAGCAAGATTATTCAGGTCAAGGTTATAAAAACTCCAGATGCGGGGGTCTTCACTTCCCATTCGCCAGAGTGCTGTACCAGCAAGGCCGTATTCATCTGCAAAGCGCATGATATTAAAAGTGGTGGCTGCATCCGTGAACCACACATCGTGCTTTATAAAGGGGGCAGAATTGTCGTATGGTTTTTCTGTAAAAGTATAATGAAGGTTATAATTATCGTTATTGAAATCAATGAGTGCTTTTGCCGCTCTTGCCCGGTCTATTGCTTCTGAATAGGTTTTATCATCTACCGCAGAATCTTTCTCACCATTCTTATTTGTCCAACTCGACCAGTCGTATCCATATCCAGACAGCCCCAGGATTATTTTTTTACTGTCCATTTTCTTTGCGGCATCATCCACCGCATCTTCCACCCATTTCTGATCGGAGATTGGCCCGGGGCCGCTGGTATTGTTATATTCATCATAGGCCATCAGGATAACATAATCATTGTAATTTGACAGCTGCTCAAAATCATAATCATCATTCATCGCACTAACATCCTGGGTGACCACCATGTTTTTTGCATGCAGTGCAGTGTATAGATTTTTTTGAAAACGGGTAAGTGGCTTATTTGTTGGTTCTGTTAATTCTTCAAAGTCTACATTAATTCCCTGGAAATTATATGCGGTAAGCGTATCAATGATCTGCTGGATGAATTTCTTCTGCCTGGTGGTATCATTTAAGATAACATGGAGAAGATTGCCGTCAAAATCCGGAGAGGGTTTTCCTTCCTTGTCTTTTTTTGAAGAATTGAAATTGGTAAGCATGGGCATGATACGCAGGTTCTTTTGCCGCATCTCTGCCAGGCCGGCACTGTCGATCCTCGTTTGGAGTTTGACATTATTATTGGTGTCAATAAAGAACCATTCCGGGAATACCACATTTATCTTATCGCCATAATGTTCAAGCGAAGGAACAGATTTACTACCAGACCAGGGCGTATAAAATGCCGCCCTTATGAATTGCCCCGAGGTTTTATTGATACTGTCTGATCGCTTATTCAGTAATTCTTCCTTTTCTTTTTTCTCTAAAAAATCTTTGAGCCCTTTGATTTTTTTATTGGGGAGGTGTATGCTGTCCTTATTGCCATTGTACTCGCCGGGTGTAACATTTGCAGAAGGGTTTTGTGCAAGTATCACAGCCAATACAACTACACCCAATACAAATAGGGAGATAAGTAAAACCACCCGTCCTGTCCATTTTACCCTTTTCCAACGAGACGGACTATTGGTGTGAAATATTTGTGAGGATCTGTCCATATAAGCAAGACAAAGATATACTACTACGGACGAGCTTTTTTTAACGGGTTGTTATTAAAAAAGAGAAGCCCCTGTAGAAACAGGGGCCGTTACCAAAACTAACTGCTTATGAGAAAATTTAAAAACTTAATATTATCTGTTTATATATACGCAAAGGGGGTGCCAAAAGTTGCATGGTTGCTGTTAAGGTTTCCCTAATACAGGATGGTTCATTCATCCTGATTACATATATAACGAAGAAAAGAACTTATTATTTTCGAAGGCCATTTTAAAATTTGCACTATTACCGGTTTTGCACTGCCTATAGGTTTGACCCCAGGTTGGTTATTGGGTTTAATGGCAACAAAAAACGTCTCGGATATCCGGGGCGTTTTAACGTTTTATTGTAGCTTTTTTATTTGAAAAACCCCTGTATCATATTCATTAATCCGCCCCCACCCTGGGTTTGCTGGGCATTTTGGGCGCCATGGGTGATCTTTGAAAAAATGTCCATCAATCCGCCCCCGCCACCACTTTGTTGGCCACTTCCACCACCAGTAAACTGGCTGATCAGGTTTTGAAAACTAAAACCGGTATTGCCACTCGTCTGTTGGTCCTGGGCTACCTGTGTGCTTTGTCCGCCTGTAAGCGAATGAAGCAGGTTATCCAGGGTAAAACTGCTGTTGTTGGGATCATTTGTTTTGTTGACTAAACCACTCAATACATTGGGAATAAGATTATTGGCTACACCACTTGCCTTGGTACTGTCCATGCCAAATTTACTCATCAGTTTACTGGCAAAATGGCCAACCATCATATTTACAATAGGGTTACTCATGAGGCTACTACCGGTTGATTGCTGCCCCCCACCTCCAAATAAAGATAAGATACTCTGTACGCCTCCGCCCGCAACCATATTTTGCAAACCACTGGCAACGGTGTTGGTAGCTTCGGCTACCACGGCATCGTTATGTTTGTCTGGTACATCCGGGTTATTAACTACGGCATCGCCGGCTAAGCTTTTTACAAGTTCAACTAGTTGATCTAACATAATGAGTTTTTTTTGTAAATTAATTATTAATTATTGATAATTAAAAATTCCTTTGCGACTAAAGGGTAATTGTAAATAGAAGAAACTAAGAGTTTAAAAAAATTCTTAATCCTTGATTTTAATTATCCCTAATTCTGAGTCGCCATTTTTTCAGCATTTTCCGCAAATTGCAACTTGTCTATGAATTCCTGCACGTCACCATTCAAAACACTATCCAGGTTATATACAGTTAACCCGATCCTGTGATCTGTAACCCGGCCCTGGGGATAATTATAGGTCCTTATCTTGGCACTTCTGTCGCCGGTACTCACCAAACTTTTTCTTTTATGTGCAATAGCTTCTTCCGCCTTTCTTACTTCTTCATCGTACAACTTGGTGCGTAACATATCCATGGCTTTTTCCCTGTTGCCCAATTGACTGCGTTCTGTTTGACAAACCACTACAATACCCGTTGGCTTATGAGTTAAAAAAACCTTTGTCTCCACCTTGTTTACGTTTTGTCCGCCGGCACCGCCACTCCTGGCCGTTTCCATTTTTACATCGCTTTCCTTCAATTCAAAATCCACTTCTTCTGCTTCCGGCATTACGGCTACCGTGGCGGCACTGGTATGCACCCGCCCGCTACTTTCGGTATCGGGTACACGCTGTACGCGGTGTACGCCGCTTTCAAATTTCAATGTGCCATACACTTCATCACCCACAACTTCCACCTGTACTTCTTTATATCCGCCCACGGTTCCTTCGCTTTCACTTAAAAGGGTGGTTTTCCATCCCTTCTTTTCGCAGTATTTCAAATACATCCGCAACAGGTCGCCAGCAAACAAGCTTGCTTCATCACCGCCCGTGCCTGCACGGATCTCGAGGATGGCATTCTTATCATCATAAGGATCTTTAGGTATCAGCATGTTGCGAAGCGTAGCTTCCAATTCGGTTTTTTTTGCTTCCAATGCGGGTAATTCCTGTTTTGCCATATCCCGCATCTCCTCATCTACGCCCTGGAGGGCATGGCTATTCAGCACTTCTTTATTGAACTCAATATCATCCAATACTTTCACGTATTCGTTCCTGGCATTCACGATCTTTTCCAGGCTACGGTATTCCTTACTGGTTGCAGTAAATTTTTTATTATCGCTTACGATCTCAGGGTTGGTAAGTGCCACCCCCAGGTTATCAAATCTTCCTTTTATCGCATCTAATTTGTCTAACATAGGCCCCTTCGTCTCCCACAAAGGGAGTATAGTATTTCGTTAAAAATTTTGTTACCGGTTTTTGTGCAATAATTCAACATCACCCCCGCTGAAGCGGGGCTCGATTCTACAGCATACCTTTGTTCAGCTTTATCGCATTTTGTCCCGATAGCTATCGGGAAGACGGCAAATTTACAATATATCAACCAATCATTTTGTACAGAAAATTTGCAGCAGATCATATTTTCACCGGCCACGGATTATTGCATCAGAATGCAGTACTGGTAACGGATAAAACCGGGCTGGTGATGGATATTCTTGATAAAAAAGATGCGGGCGACGATGTTGAAACCCTAAACGGCTTGTTGAGTCCGGGTTTTATTAACTGTCATTGCCATCTCGAATTGTCGCACATGAAGGGGCTTGTACCCAAGCATACCGGACTGGTAGATTTTATTCTTAAGGTTGTGAATGAAAGGCATTTTGATGAAACAGCCATACTGGCGGCAATTGAAAAAGGCGAGAACGAAATGCTGCAAAACGGGATCGTGGCAGTTGGGGATATCTGCAATAATGCATTTACAATACCGCAAAAAGTGAAGGGCCGACTGCGCTATCATAATTTTATTGAAGCCAGTGGTTTTCCTCCTGCTGTGGCAGCAATGCGTTTTCAACTTACTGAAACATTTTATCGATCCTATGCTGCTTTATTGCCTGCCAACTCTATTGTGCCGCACGCGCCCTATTCGGTATCTCCTGAAATGTTTGCGATGATCAATGAATTCCCAAACAATGATCTCATCTCTATCCATAACCAGGAGATACCAGCCGAGAATGATCTTTTCGAAAATGGCAGAGGCGATTTTTTACGGCTCTATGAAAAAATGGGATTTGATATTTCTTTTTTCAAACCATCCCAAAGATCAAGCCTGCAAACATGGTTACCCTATTTTACAAAACACCAATCGGTCGTCTTGGTACATAACGTTGCCACTTCAAAAGAAGACATCGAATTTATAAAATTCAGGATTCAGGATTCAGGATTCAAAACTTTTATCTGCCTTTGCCCCAACGCCAATCTCTACATCAGCAATACCCTGCCCGATGTAAATACATTTACTGATCATCATTGCAATATTGTTTTAGGTACAGACAGCCTTTCTTCGAACGACCAGCTTTGTATCTTAGAAGAAATGAAAACACTGCAGCAAAATTTCCCCGACCTGAAATTAACAACACTGCTGCAATGGGCCACTATCAATGGTGCCAGGGCTTTGCAGGTGGATACTGAATTGGGGAGTTTTGAAAAAGGGAAAACCCCGGGTATTGTATTGATCGATGAAATGGACGGGATGAATATAACAGTTAGGTCAAAAGCGAAAAGGATATTATAAAAAACTTTGACAAAGTTTAAACTTACAGCACTTCATGTAACACCATCAGCGTTTTCATTTGCCCAAAATCATGCAGGTGCAGCGCATAATACTCCTGGTACTTCAATAATAAATTTCTTCTCGTCTCCTGGTTCAATTTAAAAGCATCAAGTTCATCGGGCTGCATCACTTTTAATAATTGAGAAGTGGTTGCTGCATTTTCTCCTTCAATAAAATGCGGATGATGCGGCCGCTGGCCCACAAAATTTCCTTCCTGCAGGTCCAGTATATTATTTTCATTGCTATAATTATCTGCCATCCTGAATCCAAAAAAATGAGGTAGTTGTAAGGTGAAGAATAAGGCAAAATTTGCGGTAACGGTTTTGCCACACTCATCTAATTTCAGCAAAGCGGCTTCACAAAAATTAAACAGGTCGGGGTTGGGTTCGGGTTGCTTCAAACACTTTTGTAATAGTTCAACCATATAGGATGAAATACTATTCCTGATCACATTGCTCAATACATCCTGGTATAAAAAAGCCCAGCTGAATTCTTTGATGCGTTGCATTGATTTTGATGTACTATGATACACGATAAGGTCTAAGATCGCTGCCGGTTGAAAATGATTGGCTTTTGAAGAAGACCTTTTAGAGCTTCTAACCCCGTTCACCATATAGGTTTGCACCCCAAACAATTCTGTAAAAATGGTGACCACCAGGCTGGTTTCGCCATATTTGATATTCCTTAAAACTATGCCTTTGGTCTTATATGTCATATCCCGGCAACCGCCCGGAGCAGTTTTTTGCAATAAAATGATCTGAGGAAGCCTCAAAAATAGCCAAGATTAGCAGATTCGAACGCCACAATCCGTTCAAATTAACTTTCTTTGCAGCCAATATTCAACAGCTCAATCTTCAACCGACTAAACTATGTGGCAGCGTTCAGGGATCTTTGTTATTAAAAACAGGCTTTTCCTCCTTATTGGCCTCTTTGTGGCGACCGGTATCATGGGATTTTTTGCGGCCAAAGTAAAACTGAGCTACGAGTTCGCAAAAGCGATACCGGTTGATAATGTAAAATACAAGACCTACTTAGACTTTAAGAAGAAGTTTGGAGACGATGGCAATCTCCTTGTGATTGGTGTACAAACGGATAAATTATTCGACTTGCCCGTTTTTAAAGCCTATGCAACATTGCACAAGCAATTAAAGAACGTGGCTGATGTAGAGGATGTACTAAGTGTACCATCGGCCGTTACATTACGCAAAGATTCCCTCACACAAAAATTATTCCCGGAAAAAATATTCGCAGACAGTATCAACACACAGGTGGAGCTGGACAGTGCCGCAAAAGTTTTTTTTAACCTGCCCTTTTACCGGAATTTATTATATAACACCGATACGCCGCGGGCATATTTAATTGGCGTTCGCATTAATAAAGATTCACTGAACTCTCCCGTACGTACACGGATAGTCGCTGATATTTCCACCGCTGTTGAAAGCTTCTCCACCCAAACAAAAACTGAAGCACATTTAAGCGGCCTGCCATTGATTCGTACAGTCGTAGCCGATAGGATACAACAGGAAATGAAATTCTTTTTACTGGGTTCCCTGATACTCAGCTCGCTAATACTATTATTATTTTTCCGTTCTGTGAGCACTACGCTGCTTTCCTTACTGGTAGTGGTTTTTGGGGTAATATGGAGTGTTGGGATCATGTATCTCTGTGGTTATAAGATATCTTTACTCACCGCATTGATACCTTCATTGGTGGTGGTCATTGGCATACCGAACTGCATTTACTTCATCAACAAATACCATACATCATATTTGCAAAATGGCGACAAGAAAAAATCGCTCGTGGAGATGGTAAGTAAGATGGGGGTAGTCACACTTTTCTGTAATATCACTGCAGCTATCGGCTTTGCGGTTTTTGCGCTGACCAAGAGCGCCGTGCTAAAAGAATTTGGTGTAGTAGCGGGCATCAGCATCATGGTAATATTTTTTATCTCCTTTATTTTATTACCTGCCGTATTGAGTTATTTGCGGCCACCCAACGCTTCGCAGGTGAAATATTTGAACAATCGCTGGCTGATCGGTTTTTTACTGAGCATTGAAAAATGGGTACTGCATCATAAGAAAATTGTTTATGGTGTTACTGCAATTGTATTGATCTTTTCAGTACTGGGGATCTTTAAGTTGAAGAGTGTTGCTTTCATCGTGGATGATCTTCCTAAAACGGATAAAATTTATACCGACCTTAAATTCTTTGAAAAGAATTTCAAGGGGGTAATGCCTTTGGAGATAGTGGTAGACACCAAAAAGAAATATGGGCTTGCAGGCCTGCGGGCCCTGGCTGTTTTTGAAAAAATTGACTCCCTCTCAAAATATATTGCTGCACAAAAGGAAATGAACCGACCCCTGAGTATTGCCGAAGGGCTAAAATTTGCCAAGCAGGCTTTTTATGAGGGGGATTCTGCTAACTATCTGTTACCCAATAGTTTCGACGGGGCTTTTGTGGGCGAATACCTGCGGCCGGATAAAGGGGATAGCAGTAAAAAGAACAATTTCACCAAAATGCTGGCCGGTTTTATGGATTCTGCCAGGCAAACCACGCGTATAAGTGTAAGTATGGCCGATGTGGGCACCACACAATTGCCTTTATTATTAAAGGGTATCGAGGACCGGGCAAACCAGTTATTCGACACGGCTCAATACAAAATACAACTAACGGGCACCAGTATCACTTTTTTAGAAGGCAGCAGATTCATAATAAACGGGTTAAAAGAAAGCGTATTCTGGGCCTTTCTCCTGATCGCATTTTGTATGCTTTACCTGTTCAGGTCCGTGCGTATCCTGCTCTGTTCTTTGATACCCAACCTGATACCATTGGTGATAACGGCGGGCATTATGGGCTGGCTGGGAATTCCTTTGAAACCATCTACAGTACTTGTTTTTAGCGTAGCATTGGGAATAGCGATCGATATTACCATACGGTTCCTGGTAAATTATAAACAGGAGCTGCCTGTGTATAAGAATGATGTTATTGAAACCGTATGTGCCACCATTAAAAATACGGGGCTAAGCATCGTGTATACTTCCCTGGTTCTGATCGCCGGGTTCATCATTTTTTGCGGCAGCAGTTTTGGCGGTACAAAGGCCCTGGGTTGGCTTACATCTTTGACCTTACTTGTGGCCACATTAACCAATCTTGTGTTATTGCCGGTTTTGCTGCTACTGACTCAAAAAAGGGCCCCTAAAAAGGGGGATTAGGCGAAAAGAATTTCCTCAAATTCCCGAAAATTATCCTTATCCTTGCCGACAGCCCCTGCAAAGCCGGGAAACTGCCTCAAAAGCAGCTAAAAGCATAATAAACTTGTCAAACTATTTGACAATTACAGGGAATGTGATTTATATTTGTCTACATAAACTAATATGCAAATGAGAAAATTGATTTTAACCCTATCAGCAGTATTTGTATTGATACTAAATGCAGCTGCCCAGGAACGTACTATCATAGGTAAAGTCACCAATGATAAAGGGGGAGCCATTGAAGGCGCTTCAGTTACCAGTTCTGATGGTAAACTTGGTACCCAAACCGACAAATATGGTTCATACAGTTTAACTATTCCTGCTTCAGTTAAGAGCATCAATTTCTCAAGTGTAAATTTTGAGGGTGAATCAAGGACCATTGGTAAAGGTTCAGTTATGAATGTTACTATGAAATTGATCGATTCCAAGTTGGAAGAAGTTGTCGTTGTAGGATATGGTGTTCAACAAAAGAAAGCTGTAACGGGTTCTGCTTCCAAAGTAGATGCCAAGCAGTTTGCGCAATTAATAACACCGTCCATTGATAAACAATTACAAGGACGTGCCGCAGGTGTGGACGTTACAAATGCAGGGGGCTTGGTGAATACGCCGGCAAAGATCAGGATCAGGGGGTACAATGCATTCCTTGGAAGTGCTGACCCGCTCATTGTTGTAGATGGTGTTCCTATCATTACAGGAAACCTTGCTGCTGCTACAAATTCCAACGCACTTGGTGATATCAATCCTGCCGACATTGAAACGATCGATGTGTTGAAAGACGGTTCTGCAACTGCTATATATGGATCGAGGGCGAACAATGGCGTGATTCAAATTACCACCAAAAAAGGGAGCAAGAATAAAACCTCCATAAACTATGATGCTACTTTTGGATTCAGTTCAATTGTAAAACAATTCGAAGTGCTGGATGCCCCGAGTTTTGTGGCCATTGCAAATGAAAAATTCACTAATGCTGGTCAGGCAGCACCTGCAAGGCTAGACGCAGCTGGAACCAATACAAACTGGCAGGATAATGTTTTTGTTAGCAATGCTTTTGTTCAGAACCATACCCTTAGCTTATCAGGAGGTACTAACAAATCAACTTACTATTTCTCCCTCAACTATTCCGATAACCAGGGTGTTGTTCGTACAAACCATAATCGTACTTACCGATTAAGGGCAAATCTCGAACAGGAAGCAAATCAATGGCTGAAATTTGGCAATAATATTACTGTTTCAAGGCAAGAGGATAATGACCAGAATAACGGATCGAATGCTTTAAGTGGAGTTGTAGTAGCTGCCTTGAGGGCCTTGCCCAATGTTGCCATACTGAACCCTGCTACTGCTACAGGTTACAATATCACCGGTAATGCATTGGGGATCGGAGGAAATCTTCGTACCATTGATGATAACTATGTAAATATTGCCTTTGTACTTGATAAGAATAAATTTTATTCTGATAAATACAGGATCATTGACAATGTTTTCGGTGAAATACGACCTACAAGAGGATTAGTAATACGATCTCAGTTCAGTGCAGATTATTTTACCGATAATAGTTTTATAGGGTATGATCCAAGACATGGAGATGGATTCAGTTCAGTTGGATTGGCACAAAACAGCCAGCAAACGATTCTTAGAACAGATATCCAGAACTATTTCAATTATAACAGAACTTTCCGTAAGCACACTGTCTTCTTAACCGGTGGACATGAATTACAACAAACAACACAACGCCTTTATTCTGCAAGCGGTACAAATATTTCTGACCTGTTCTTTATTAAACAAAACGTTATTAGTAATACAGCAAGTACTCAATCTGTAACAGGTAATTATATTCAATCTGCATTTGAGTCTGTATTCGGAAGGATCAATTATGACTTTAATAATAAGTATTTTTTACAGGGAAGTATAAGAAGAGATGGACAAAGTTCACTGGCTACTTCCAGAAGATATGGTGCTTTTCCCGGAGTTTCCGTCGGATGGAGGCCGTCAAGGGAAAAATTCTGGAAGACCAAATTCTTCAATGACCTGAAATTAAAAGCCTCTTATGCTGTAACGGGTAATAACCTTGGGGGCTTTCCTTATCTGAATACTTATGGCTCACGACCTTATGGGAATGTTGGCGGTATTGCAGTATCTAACATTGGGAACCCGGATTTACAATGGGAACAAAGTAAGAAAACAGATGTTGGAATGGAACTTAGTTTTTTCAAAAGTCGTGTGAATGTAACTTTTGATTATTTTAAGAATAACCTGGATAAACTGATCTTACCTGTGCCAACGCCTTTTAGTGCTGGTATCCCAGGTAATGCGATCTCACAAAATATAGGAAGCGCACAAAATACAGGAGTAGAATTTAGTTTAAATATGGACCTGATTAAAAAGGAAAATTTTAGCTGGAATTTCAATTTCAACTATACTAACACGACTAATAAAGTGAAGTCCTTATATCCGCTAAATGGTGTACCAGTGACTGATATCACAAGTCCATTGAGCAGCCCTTATAATATCATCAGGGTAGGTCAACCAATCTTTGCATTGTATGGTTATCAATTTGCCGGCGTAAATGCTGCAAATGGTAATCCTTGTTACTATAAAGCAGATGGTTCTTTGGTTCAACGTAATGTTGCAACAGGTGTATATAATTATTTGCTTGACCTGAACGATCCCAATACCGGCGTACAAACTACTTTATCAAGTGCTGACAAAGTAATATTGGGGCAGGTGAATCCAAAATGGTTTGGTGCATTTACCAATAGCTTCACTTATAAAGACTTTGGATTAGAAGTAATGTTCCGTTACTCGGGCGGGAACAAAATAATGAATGTTACAAGGCAGGAAGTTTTGTTGAATCAAAAATTTGCGAATACCGGAACGGAAATATTGGATCGCTGGACCAAGGTTGGCCAGGTAACACAGACCCCGAAAATGTATTATGCCAATGATGCCATTATTAACCAGAATGGTGAAGCCACTAGCCGATTTGTTGAAAAGGGAGATTTTATTAAATTACAAAATATTGTGCTTGATTACAGATTCAATAAAGCAACCATGGCTCATTTTCATGATTACATTAAAAGCATAAGGGTTTATGTGCAGGCTCAGAATGTGTATACATGGACAAAATACAAAGGCTCGGATCCTGAAAATTACAGTAACCTTGGTATTGATGCTACAGTTACTCCCGGTCTCAGAACTGTATCAGCAGGTTTGAGCGTTGGATTTTAATCAACCATTAATTATATTTTAATTCATATAATAATTATTATTTCATGAAAAGTTTAAAAAATATTGTTCCCATTCTTTTTCTTGCTGTGACCTTTTTACTAAGTGGTTGCAAGAAAAGCCTTGATTTGACTCCTTATAATGCTTTTGCTGATGTAACGGCTTTCCAAACCCCGGAAAGATGTTTACTAGCTATAAATGGTGTGTACGATGCTGCCCAAAGTGGCGATTATGATCCGTTAAATGGTACCGCCCACTCAGTAAGAGGATATCCTTTTGGAGCTGCCAGTATTGAGCAGGGAGAAATGCGGGGAGAAGACATGGTGAATATTGCTACCTTTTACCAAATAACCTACCAGGCTACTTATTCTACCGTATCGCCTAATAATGTGAATATGTGGATCAATTTATATTTATTGATCAATAAAGCAAATCTTTCTATTGACGGATTTAAAGATGCACAGGCTAAAGGTATCATTACCCAAGCCTGGGAAACCCAGTATGAGGGAGAATGCCTGTTCCTGAGAGCAATGGCTCACCACGAATTGCTGATCCATTTTGCACGGCCTTATCTTGACGGAGCTGGTAATAATTTAGGAGTGCCTTACAGGGACTACTCTGTGTCTACCCCGGCCGGATTGACAAAAGTAAGAGCACAGCCAAGAGATCTTGTAAGTACCTGCTATACTAAAATTTTAGTGGACCTGGATTCTGCAGAATCTAAACTCGGTGCTGCAGTTCCGGTAACTGTTATAGGTGGTGCACTTCCTGCCGGAGTAAATACTTTCCGTGCTACCAAGGCTGCAGCTATTGCACTTAAAATGAGGGTTAAACTGCATAAGGGTGATTGGGCTGGTGTTATTGCTGAAGGCAATAAATTAATACCAACAGTAATAAATCCTTTATCACCTTCAAGTGTTGTTAGTCCTATTGGAGGCTGGGCCCTAACTGCTTTACCCAACGGACCATTTGTGAGCAATACATCTACTGAAAATATGTTTTCAATAAAGAATGATGCATTGGATAATACGGGTGTAAATGCTGCATTGGCACAAATGTTCGGGCCAAATGTTCCCGGCCGTGGGCTGGTTGCAATAGCACCGCCTATATACAACCTCCCAGCCTGGAGATGTGATGATAAAAGAAGAGATACTGCCGTTCTTGTAGGTACCAGCCCTAATCCTAATCAAATGATTTTGTATGGTAATAACAATGCTAATACCAAGAGTTTCTTCACAAAAAAGTATACTGACTATGTAAATCAGTCTGATTATGCACCACTTATCCGATATGCTGAAGTATTGTTAATGCAGGCTGAAGCAGTAGCAAGAAATGCCGGAGCAATCAATCAACGTGCTATTGATCTGTTGAATACTGTAAGAAACCGTTCGCTGCCTACCCCTGCCGCCAATCAATATGTTGCAGCTAATTTTGTAGATAATTTTGCACTTATAAAAGCAATACTGGATGAGAGAAGGATCGAATTTGTAGCTGAGGGTAAACGTTGGGGTGATATTCATCGTCTTGCATTGGACCCAAATTTCTCAACCGGAGGCATTCCTGCAAAAGTTGTTAACGGATTTAATAATAATACCGGCGCTTATGGTTGCGGATCAGTGATGCCAACACTCGGACAACTAGGAATTGCATATAGTGATTTCAGATTCCTGTGGCCAATTCCGCAAGATGAAATAACAACCAACCCGATTATTAAACAAAATCCGGGGTACTAATAAATGCCGGTTAATGTATAAACTAAAAATGCTCTCGATCTCCGGGAGCATTTTTAGTTGCAATACTTTTTATTTAAGTAATGAAGCGAGTTTATTTTCCAGATCATCACCTCTTAAACTTGTTGCAATGATCTTTCCCTGAGGGTCTAACAATACATTATAAGGGATGCCATCAAAACCATATAATGCTACAGCTGTACTATTCCATTTTTTGAGATCGCTGATATGTTTCCAGTTCAATTTATCGGCAGCAATGGCTTTTAACCATGCACTTTTATCATCATCCAAAGAAACACCTAACACAGTAAAATTTTTATCCTTGAATTTATTATAAGCAGCTACTACATTTGGATTTTCATTGCGACAAGGCCCGCACCAGGATGCCCAAAAATCTACCAGTACATATTTGCCACGTAGCTGGCTTAGCGAAAAAGGCTTGTCGTTCACATCATTCATGGTAATTTCCGGTGCCATGCTGCCTTCTTGCGGAAATTCTTTTTTTGCTTCTTCCTGTTGCTTCATTTGCGCGAGCATTTGGCTGAATTGCGCAGCGATCGTTGCTATGGCCTGGTGCCCGGGAAAGCGTGTAGTTAATCCTGCGACGGGTTTTTGTAGCAACAACGGGTCAATATTGCGGATATAACCCAAGGCAAAAAGTGCTGTTACGGGGCTAGATGTGGTGTCAATGTATTTAATGATATAGTTCTTGTAATTAGTATTCAGGTTGTCGAAATGCAGGGATTCAGCGGTCCGGATACTGTCAGCATCTTTCATAGTTTTATACTGTTCCAGTTTTGCAGATAAGGATGACAATTGGTTTCGTTGTGAATCCAGCGTTACAATGAATTGTTTTAATGACGCATTTGCGGGGGTAAGAAAAGAGGGGCCATTTAAACTTATGTCATTCAGGTCTGCGGTAAAATTCAGGGATGACCTGTCATTAATAAAAATAAAACCTGCATTCCCGTTTTGCAGCCGAAGACGGTATAGTCCCTGTTCCGGAGCCAAAGCCGATATGGAAAATTTACCATTGGTGATAACTGCGGTATCCAGTACTTCGGGATCTTTTTGGCTAAAAAATAATTGTTCCAGGTAAATTCTTTGATCGGGGGTATTTTTCATAACACCATTCACCGTGAATTTTCCTTTTTCACCTCCATTGTTGCAGGAGCATACGGTAAAGGCAATGATAATAAGTGTTGATAGTTTTCTCATTTTTATATTTTAGAACTGTTTTCACAAAGATTCACAGAGCCAATTCAATAAAACAGGATATTCAATGATCGGCCTTTAATTTAATTTTTGTATTAATATTTCGTTCACGATCTGCATATCTGCTTTTCCTTTGCTGAGTTTTTTTACCTCACCTGCAAATAAACCGATCAGCCCTTTTTTACCGGCCCGGTACTCTTTTACCTTATCCGGCATTTTATTAATTATCGCATTCACCCAATCTTCTATTGATGCAGTATCATTCTCCTGGATCAAATTTAACTCAGTTGCAATTTGCAATGCTTGTTTGCCCGTATTATTTAACAATACTGTAAATACTTTTGTAGCCGCAATGCTAAAATTCAATTTGCCGGTTTCTACCAATGCGATCAGTTCTGCCAGTCTTTCGGGCAAAAGGGGGAACTCCTTTATGCTAATGTTTTGTTCGTTCAAATAACTTTTAACAGGCCCCAGTAACCAGTTAGCAGCGGCTTTATAACTGGTAGTGCATTTAATAAGCGCTTCAAAAAAATCTACATGGTCCTTATCATCACAGATCACAGCTGCATCATAGGCAGACAAATGCAGATCGTTGATATATCTTTTTTCGATCATTTGGGGCAGGTCGGGAAGCCCGTCTTTTATTTTCACGAGAAATTCATTCGTAATATGAAAAGGCGTAAGGTCCGGTTCAGGGAAATACCGGTAATCATCCGCGTCTTCTTTTGTACGCAAAGAAAAAGTGGTTCCGTTATTGGCATCAAAACTTCTTGTTTCCTGCAGGATCATTTTATTGTCTTCAACTAATGCTATCAGGCGATCGGTTTCAAATTCAATGGCTCTTTTTACATTTCGGATACTGTTGAGGTTCTTTACCTCAACCCTTGTCCCTAATTTTGTTTCGGCTTTAAGCCGGATTGAAATATTTGCATCACAACGCATGCTGCCTTCTTCCATATTGCCATCGCATATATCAAGCCAGCGTACCAATTTTCTTAATGCGGTGATATAGGCAAATGCTTCTTCGCTGCTATGCAGGCAGGGCTCAGTTACAATTTCAAGTAAAGGAACTCCTGCACGGTTGAGGTCAATAGCAGTATACTGTTCATCGATATCATGCAAACTTTTTCCGGCGTCTTCTTCCAGGTGAATGCGATTGAGAATAATATCTTTTTCTGTTTCGCCTGTCCTGATCTTTATAAAACCGTTCTTGCAAATCGGGGTAGTATGTTGTGATACCTGGTAACCCTTAGGCAAATCAGGATAAAAATAATTTTTACGGGCAAAATAATTATGTTGTTCAATATCGCAATTCAGTGAAAGTCCCAGCTTGATGGCATACTCAATTGCCTTCCTGTTCATTTTGGGTAAAGTACCGGGGTGGGCCAGGGTGATGGGACTGATATGTGTATTGGGTTCTGCGCCAAATTCGGCACTGTCGCCACAAAATAATTTGCTCTGCGTTTGTAACTGTACATGCACTTCCAGTCCAATGACCACTTCATATTTTTGATTGTTCATCACGGCGGCAAAGGTAAGTAAGTTATAAGGGATGAGTTAAAAATTGCGAGCTGTTCAATCTATTGCACAAACATAATTTGACAGCGTATTATACTCAGGAATAATAAAAAAGGCGTCTGACAGGTTTAACCGTCATGACGCCTTTCGTTCTGATTTTTCTATGGCTTATAAATTCGCTGTCTTTAGTTTTTTCGGGATCTTAATATCAAAACTCATTTCGCTGCCATTGCGTTTTGCTTTAATGTTGTACGCTGATCTATCACTGTTTTCCTGCAGCTGGTCTCTAGCCTCATCCGTATTGGAAACTTTTTTACCACCCACTTCTGTTACCACATCATCTTTTTTCAAACCGGCTTTATCAGCAGGAGAGTCCTTATCAACATCCAGTACTTTTACGCCTGCCCCATCCTCTGTGTCCTGTATTTTTAACCCAAGTTTTTGATGACGCGGAAACATATCACCCAAAGATTCAAAATTATTTCCCATGCCATCACCCCATGCCTCCATTTTTGGTAACGACCTCATTTTTGGTTGCACTATATATGGAGCAGAAAAAGAGCGTGCTATTCCTTTTGGCGCACTAAATGAATAAGCAAATGAACCACCGCCTTTCTTTTCATCTAATGTTGCCTTGGTAGTATTTTCCTTGCCATCCCTTTTGTAGTAAACAGTTACTTCTTCTTTGGGCTTGAATGTTCTCACCACTTCAGATAATGATTCCGGTCCTTCTATTTTTTTATCACCGATCTTTGTAATGATATCATCTTTTTTCAATCCTGCTTTTGCAGCTGCGCTTTCTTTGGTAACGTCGGTAACTTTTGCACCGTTATCATCCTCATCAGTTGTAACACCCAGAAAGGCATAGGGTTCTTCTTTTCCACCTCCGTCCCAAACGGTCATTCCGTTGAAATCATCTGGTCTTACTTCGAATGATTTGTTGCCATTACGGTCCCAAACAGTGATCTTCTTTTTATTAATGGTGATATTATCATCTTTAAAATCGGAGAGAGGCTTACCATTAATGGTTACATTATCGCCGTTTATTTCCACAGTGACCTTCGCATCCTTATCCCCTTTTTTGCGGATGATGATCTCCTGTGACTCCTTTTTGTCTTCTTTTACTTTGTAATTTTCTTTTTCATCCTGCGCTTTGGCCGTATGGGAAATAGCTATGAAACCCAGTACAGTAGCAAATAATAGTAACTTCTTCATATTTAAATTGTTTATGTACGAAATGTTTAGTAGGTCAAAAATAGGGATATTATCCGAATTACGAAATCTTTCGCAGATTATTTCTTTGGTTTAACATTTTTTTTAGGGGTTAGCCACAGATTAAGATACCCGAAATTTGTGAAAATCTGTGTGATCTGCGGCTGAGGATCTAAGCCAAAGGCTTCTGATTGGTAATAGTATAGACCCTTATGGGGCAGGTATCTTCAATTTCTTCCCGTATAAAATTCATACCTAGTTTTTCCAATATTTTCAGCGAAGCGATATTTTTTTTATGTGCCTTTCCGGTAATAAGTGACAGGTTTAGTTTATTGAAACCATATTCTAATGTATGTTGTGCGGCTTCTGAGGCAAATCCTTTTCCCCACTCTTTTTTTAGGAGGCGATATCCCAGGTCTATTTCATCTTTTTCAGGAAGATGTTTTAAACCGCACCAGCCAATGAACTCCATATTATCTTTTTTGTGCATTGCCCAGCGGCCCAATTCATTTTTATATTGGGGGAGAATTATATTCACTATTATATTCATTGCTTGCTCTTCTGTAACAAGCGGTAGTTCATGTACATATTTCACTACTGCGGGATCGCTGTTAAGTTGCAACAACAAGGGGGCATCAGTTTCGGTGAATTGCCTGAGGAGGAGCCGGGGTGTTTCAAAAATTATATGCATAATCCTTAATGAGGCTTCTGAAGTTTTTAGAAACTTCAGAAGCCTGTAATATTTATAACAATGATCTTACTTTTTCGATCACCTGTTTCAAATTACTTACATCCTGTCCCCCTGCAGTAGCCAGGTTCTTTTGTCCGCCGCCGCCGCCTTTTATTAAACTTGCAACATATTCCCTGATTATTTTACCGGCGTCTAAATTTTTTGCGGCCACCACCGTATCGGAAATGCTGATGGCAACATGCGCCTTGCCATCAATGTTACAACAGAGTACGGCCACATGGTCGTGCAGGTGGTGTTTCAGGTCAAAACATAATTTCTTTAAAGCATCGGCATTGTTTACTTCAATGATCTCTCCAATGAATGTTACATTATTGATGATCTCATCTTTTTGTAATAAAATATTCCGGATGCCAACCAACTGCCTTGCTTCCAATCCCTCGATACGTTTGCTCAATGCCGTATTTTCTGCCAATAAGTTTTCGATCGCTTTCTTTAGATCGGCAGGATTTTTTAATAGTGTGCTGATAGTATTTACAGACGCTGATATGCCGGTAACAAGTTCTTCAGCAGCCTTACCACAAACCGCTTCCACACGACGAACCCCGGCAGCAACGGCAGTTTCGTGCTCTATTTTAAAGAGCCCCAGTTCGCCGGTACTGCCCACATGGGTTCCCCCGCATAATTCAATTGAATAGTTTGGATCCATGATAACAACCCTCACCACGTCGCCATATTTTTCACCAAACAAAGCCATGGCACCCAATGCAACGGCTTCATCTTTTTTCATTGATCGGATGATAACGGGAATGTTCTCTCTTATTTTTTCATTAACCAGTTTTTCCACGGCTGCAATTTCTTCATCAGTAACTTTTGCAAAATGACTAAAGTCGAAACGCAGGTGTTCTTCATTTACCAGGCTCCCTTTTTGTGCCACATGTGTACCCAATACCTTACGCAATGCAGCGTGCATGAGGTGCGTAACGCTATGGTGTAAGGTGATATCCTTTCTTCTTATTGCATCAACTTTTGCAATTACCTCACCATTTACATCAGCAGGGATGGTTTCAGCAAAATGTATAATAAGATCATTTTCTTTTTTTGTATCGATGATTGCCAATTGCTTATTGCCAATTGTCAATTGCCCGCTATCGCCAACCTGACCGCCACTTTCAGCATAAAAGGGTGTTGTGTCTAAAACTATCTGATATAGTTCTTTTCCTTTGCCACTTACCTTTCTGTACTTAACAATTTTACATTTTGTTTCCAAAGAATCATAGCCAATAAATTTTGAAGAAGGAATATCGTTTACTATGATCCAATCCTCGGTATCCATTGCGGTTGCAGCACGACTGCGGGTTTTTTGCTGCTGCATCTCTTTTTCAAAACCAACTTCGTCGACTGTTAATCCTCTTTCACCAGCAATTAATTTTGTTAGATCCAAAGGAAAACCATACGTATCATATAACTCAAATGCAGTTGTTCCCGGAATTGGATTTTGATTAATTTCTTGGTTTTTGATCTCATCAAAGTCTTCCGGTGTAAGACCAGAATAAGTTTTAATGACCGAATCAGTAAAACTAAATAAATCAATGGGTATTGTACTTTGTATATTAACTACTCTTTTTATTTTGCTATCTAAAATTATCTTTATTCTACTGTTGATAAGTTGAATTTCATTATTAATTACAGATTGTAAGCCATTTAACCCCCTATCAACAGTTCTCAAAAATGCTTCTTCTTCTTCTTTCACTACCCTGCTCACAAAACCCAATTGCTGCATCAATTCCGGAAAAACATTTTCGAATTGTTTTGCAATGACGGGTAATAACTGGTGAAGCAATGGCTGTTTATAATCTAAATAAGAATAATAATAACGAACGGCCCTGCGCAATATGCGGCGTATAACATAGCCTGCGCCTGTGTTTGAGGGCAACTGCCCGTCGGCAATGGTGAAACTGATAGCCCTTATATGATCTGCTATCACACGAAATGCGATACTTTCCTTATCATCACTTGCTATATATTTTTTGCCGGTTATCTTTTCTGTTGCCGCAATGGTACCCGTGAAAATATCGGTATCGTAATTACTTTGTTTTTGTTGCAGTACCCTTACCAACCTTTCCAATCCCATGCCGGTATCTACATGTTTTGCCGGAAGTTCCTCCAGCGAACCATCTTTTTTACGGTTGAACTGGATGAATACATTATTCCATATCTCTATCACCTGCGGATGATCGTTGTTCACTAAAGTTTTTCCGTCCACATCTTTTCTTTCGGCGTCTGTTCTGCAGTCCACGTGAATTTCGGTACAAGGGCCGCAGGGGCCGGTATCGCCCATCTCCCAGAAATTATCTTTTTTATTTCCCATGATGATCCTGTCGGCCGCTATAACTTTTTCCCATTCGCTCATGGCTTCTTCATCCCTGGGAAGATTTTCTTTTGTATCGCCTTCAAAAACGGTTACGTATAAACGACCTTTATCCAGCTTATAAACTCCTGTTAATAATTCCCAGCTCCAGGCAATGGCTTCTTTTTTAAAGTAGTCGCCAAAACTCCAGTTACCCAGCATTTCAAATAAAGTGTGATGATAAGTATCCACGCCTACTTCTTCCAGGTCGTTGTGCTTGCCGCTTACGCGTAAACATTTTTGGGTATCGGCGATCCTTGGGCTGGGCGCTGTTTTATTGCCTAAGAAATAATCTTTGAACTGGTTCATTCCCGCATTGGTAAATAAGAGGGTGGGATCATCTTTTACCACTACCGGTGCTGAAGGAACAATGATGTGCCCTTTGGATCTAAAAAAGTCAAGAAATTGTTGTCGTATCTCAGCACTCGTCATCATATACCAATTGTTTATATGGGTTGATTTTTGTGATTTATGGGGCTATATTTGTAAACTTTTATTTACGGGGCAAAGGTAAGAAAAAGCAGCCTCACCCCAACCCCTCTTCAAAGGGGAAGGAACTGGAAGATATCCATATTTGTGGGGATTGCCTGGTTAATACCAAACAAAGATCAAGCGTGCATTCATTCCTTTTAAAGGGCCATGAAAAAAATAAAATACTACTATAACACCAATACACTTCGCTACGAGAAGCTGGTTACGCCTTTGCGGGTGAAATTATTGCGTGTATTTGGTTTTATTTCGGCCGCATTGGTCACATCAGCGATCATTATCTGGGTGTACACCAAATTCGTGCCTCATGCTGCTGATAAAGAAGCAGAACTGAAGTACGAGATTATGAAGGATAATTATGGCGTACTTAACGTTAAGGTAAAGACGCTGCAGCAACAAATGGCTGAACTCGAAAAAAGGGATAACCAGGTGTATCGTTCCATCTTTGAAGCAAATCCGTTATCTGATAGCGCAAGAACCAAACTGATAGAACAGAAAAAAGAGATCGCTAAAGTGAATTTAATGGGAGATGATGAATTGGGGAAAGACATTGCCAAAACACTGAACAACATAACGGCAAGGGCAGCCTACCAGTTTGAAAGTTATGATGAGATCGAAAAACTGATCAAGAACCAGGGAGATAAATTAGCGTGTATCCCTGCCATTCAGCCTGTGAGCAATAAAGAGCTTACGCGTATCGCCAGTGGATTTGGGATGCGGATCCATCCCATTTATGGTATTGCTAAAATGCACAGTGGCCTGGATTTTACAGCGCCACAGGGTACGCCCATTTATGCAACAGGCAATGGTGTGGTTACCGAAGCAACTTTTGGTAATGGCAATGGCAATCATGTGATCATTGATCACGGGTATGGATACGAGACTGTGTACATGCACATGGTACGCATCAAGGCGGTGGGCGGACAACATGTAAAACGCGGAGAAGTGATTGGCTGGGTAGGTAGTACTGGCGCAAGTACCGGGCCGCATTGCCACTATGAAGTTCATATTAATGGAACACCCGTTGACCCCGTTTACTTCTTTTATAATGACCTGAATGCAGAGCAATATGACCGTTTATTGAAACTGGCAGCACTAGGAAGTGCTAAAAGTTTTGATTAATTTTAGACTATGCCATTAAACCAGATATCTTTTTCATTTGATGATACCGGCGCTGTACAGCCGGCTGAAAAAGTTGTTGTACCTGCCCCGGAAAAAAATATACCGGCAAAGAAAAAAACAGATAATAAAAAGATCACGCGGGGCAGGATGAGCCTGAAGGATATGGAAGCGGGGGTAGACCTGATAGAAGTACCTGAGGATGAAGTGTTGTTCGGTAAAATGTATTATTCGATGAGCATTGTAGCGGATATGTTCAAAGTAAACCAATCACTGATACGCTTCTGGGAAAATGAATTTGATATTTTAAAACCAAAGAAGAATGGTAAGGGCGACAGGTTATTCAGGCCGGAAGATGTAAAGAACCTGAAGCTGATCTATCATTTATTGCGGGAAAGAAAATATACCATTGAAGGCGCAAAAGATTTTTTAAAGAATAACAAGAAAGCCGACGAAAAATTCAGGATGATAGAATCTTTAAAAAAGATAAAAGGATTTTTAAATGAATTGAAAGCAAATCTCTGATACACGCATTATACGGATTTTACTCACTACACGAATTGTATCAATCTACATGAAAACACTACTTACACTATTATTAGTTTCCTTTTCTTATCTGGTAAATGCACAGGCGCAGTATGAAATAAGTCCTGACCCCAAACACCCAGAGGTAAAGGTGTTTAGGGGTATTATTAATAAGTACCTTGTACAAAACGACACGTCTTTTAAATGGTATGCTGCCAACCAAAAATTCTATGGCCCGGATACCAGTACGCTTAATACTATGGAAAGAACAAGGGGCAAGTTGCAGTTCGTTCTTTTTGGCGGCACCTGGTGCGAAGACACACAGTTCATATTACCCCAGTTCTTTAAGCTACAGGAAATGAGTGGTGTGCCGGATAGCATGGTCACTTTTTTTGGCGTGAACCGGGAAAAGAAATCACTGGCCAATATTGCAGATGCGTTTGGAATAACCAATGTGCCAACGATCATTGTAATGAAAGGAGGAAAAGAAATGGGGAGGGTAGTAGAATATGGCAAGACGGGGAAATGGGATAAGGAGCTCGCGGAGATAATTAAAAATTAAGCAAAGAAGACAATCGCTAAGAGAATAAGAAAAAAGGAACTGTATTTAAACTCTTTTCTCTCCTAGCAAAAAAAATTATCAGCAATGAAATCGTACTTATTTTACGGACTGATCTTTTGCTGGTTAGGTTGTGGCAGCGCGGCACAAAAAAATAATACAACTACTTCATTAGTCAAAACGGATACCATTCCGATCACAAGATCAACTGCTGATACCATTTCACTGATCGCTGTTGGCGATATGATGTTTGGCACTAATTTCCCGGATGCCAGTACACTTGCTCCCAATGATGGTAAAGACCTGTTGAAAGATTTCAAGGAAATATTGCAGAACGCTGATGTGACTTTTGGTAATTCGGAAGGCGTTTTTTTAGACGGTGGTGGCACGGCCAAGGGTATTGGCGATAATGTTTTTTCTTTTCGGGAGCCGAGGCGTTATGCTCAATATTTTGTTGACAACGGATTTGATCTTTTAAGCGTTGCCAATAATCATGTTGCTGATTTTGGAGAAACAGGCATGCAGAGCACGGTAGCAACACTGAAAGCATTGAACCTGCATTTTGCCGGTTTGCAAAACTATCCCACAACCATTATTACAGTACGAAATATTAAAATAGGCCTTGCCGCATTCGCCCCGCACAAGGGCTGTATTCAAATGAATGATTATGCCGCTGCAATCGCAAGCATACGAAACTTAAAAAAGGAATGTAATATTGTAATGGTATCTTTTCACGGAGGTGCAGAAGGTAAAAACGCAACGCACGTGCCTAAACAAACAGAACTTTTCTTTAACCAGAACAGGGGCAATGTGTATGAATTTGCGCATAAAATGATAGATGCCGGCGCAGATATCGTTGTTGGCCACGGACCGCACGTAGCACGGGGGATGGAAGTATATAATAATAAATTCATTGCTTACAGCCTGGGTAATTTTTGTACCTATGGCATGTTTAACCTCAAGGGCGTAAGTGGCATTGCCCCACTGTTGAAGATCTATGTAAATGAAAAGGGGGATTTTATCAGGGGAACAATCACTTCAATAAAACAGGAGGGCGAAGGCGGCCCATTACTCGATGAAAGTCATGGTGCTTACAGGTCTATCAGGGAATTAACGGCTTCGGATATTCCTAACAGCCACCTAAA
>JANYIM010000242.1 GCA_025362055.1 Bacteroidota bacterium | reverse complement strand
CCTTTGCTACCAATTTAATGCTTTAAAATGTACCCCAAGGTACAATTAAGGTTCAGAAAATGCGAAAATGAAGGAAAATGAAAGAAACGAAAGGAAATGAAAATACTCTGTAACCGTTACCTGTACAGCATTTCAGCTAATAAAAAAACCCCTCAAAAAGAGGGGTAAGTGCCCAGAACAGGAATCGAACCTGCACATCCTTGCGAACGACAGATTTTGAGTCTGTTGCGTCTACCAATTCCGCCATCTGGGCCTGTAGAGTTCTCGGTTTTGGGTTTAGGGTTTTCTGTTAGGAGAGTACAAGGATTGAAAAGTTTTTCAATTATAGAACCCTCAACAGAAAACGGCAGACCGAAAACTTCCGTTGGGCTGCAATATTACATTAATCACCCATCCTGTCCAAAATCCGCTGAAGGTATTTTTTCTTGTAATAGTATTCTTTTACTTTTAATAATTGTGGAGTAGTAGTGGTGGTATCATCGTAGTTCTCAATGATGGCCTGCACTTCGGCATAAAGGGTGGTTTCAAGATCAGCAATCTGTTGGGCAGAATCATCATTCAAGCCCTCATTCAATTCCATCATCTCCATTAAAAAAGTAGCAGGTAACTGGTATTTTTCTTCTTCTTCCAAAAGCCCCTTTAACCGCAATACATATTTAATGGTTTCTTCTTCATTGCGGAATGTTTTCAATGCCTTGTTGATATCGGATGATATTTCCAGGGCTTCTGCCTGCTCTGCTTCGGTATCCTGCGTAAAAAAATCGGGATGGTATTTTTTCTGCAACTCAAAATACTTCAACGCCAGTTTGCTTTGATCGATCTTTAAGCTGACCGGTAAACCGAATAATTCAAAATAGTTCATGCTGCAAATCTCCCATTTGCCTTTTCAAATTCCAAATTAATTAACTTGCCGGGGTAAAGGCAAAAGTCAAAAAGCAAAAATCAAAAGGCACTCCAAGACCCTGAGAACTTTTAGTGTAAGGTTTTTTACTTTTGATTTTTTTTAGCTTTTACTTTCCAAATTATGCTAAAACTAGGATTGATACGAGAAGGAAAGGCACCCGCAGATAACCGTGTGGCGCTAACGCCTGCGCAATGCAAGTGGCTGCACATGAATTTTGATGATGTTAAAGTCATAGCTCAACATTCGGATAAAAGATGCTATAGTGATAAGGAATACCTGCAGGCCGGTATAGAAGTGAAGGAAGACATCAGCGAATGCAATGTATTGCTTGGCATCAAGGAAGTACCTGTTGATATGCTGCTGGCGGGTAAGACCTACGTTTTTTTCTCCCATACAAAAAAACTGCAACCGCATAACCGGCAACTCTTTAAAACCATTCTCGATAAAAATATAACATTGATCGATTATGAATGCCTGGAACATGATGACGGTACACGTATCATCGGCTTTGGTTTTTTTGCGGGAGTGGTAGGTGCACACAATGGCATCATGGCCTATGGCAACCGTACCAATGCATTTCATTTGCAAAGGGTGGGCTCAGTGAATAGCTTTCAAAAACTGATACACACTTATTTTGGGTTGAAACTGCCCAATATAAAGATAGCGGTTACGGGTAGTGGCCGCGTGGCGCACGGTGTGCTCGAGATCATGAACCTGTTAGGCATACACGAAGTGGAACCGGATGAATTCCTTGCAAAAGAATTCAGTTATCCTGCCTATGTGCATTTAAAAGGCGCCGACCTTTACCTCAATAAGCACAGCGGTAGATATAACCGCGAAGATTTTCATGCCCATCCCGAAAATTATGCCTGTACTTTCGGCGACTTTCTTTCTCAAACCGATATACTCATGAACGGTGTGTACTGGGAAAAAAATATTCCCCGCTTGTTTGAAATGGAGGACCTTAAAAAAGAAAATTTCAGGATAAAGACAATTGCAGACATCACCGACGACAGGAATGGCTCCGTGCCCTGTAACCACGGTGATAGCAGCATTGATGATCCGATCTATGGCATTGATAAGACGAACTTTGAAAAGACCGCCCCTTACTTACCCAATTCTGTTGATATCATGGCGGTGGGCAACCTGCCCAATGAACTGCCCCGTGATGCCAGCAGGTATTTTGGAGAGCAATTGATAAAATTTGTGTTGGATGATATACGTCTTGGCGGAAGCGATACTATTTATAAAGCTACGATGGTAAAGGATGGTGTGCTTAATAATCCTTTTTTGTATATGAAGCAGTATGCAGGACTTGGTTGATTTTTTTACCACAGAGGACACGAAGATTTTTACACAGAGGTCACAGAGGTGCTTAGTGCACTTTGTGTAACCCCTTTGTGCCCTCTGTGGTAAAAAATTCCTACATGTTCAGGTAATAATCTTTCAATAAGTCAGTGAACGCATCAGTATAGACTCCTTCTTCATTTTTTATAGCCATTTCACCTGACCGCAGTTCCCTTTTCTCTCTTGAAAAAAATAATATTCCCCTAAAAGGATCATGCGCAGGAGTTTGTTGCACTAATATTTTTGGGCCAGGATGAAAATTAAATTTCGCAGCTTCTTTTTCAAAATATGCAACACGATGATAAGGCAGTAATATTGCAAAATTTCCAGCGGTGTTCAACTTAGCATCGATGACCTTTAATAATTCCCCAAGGCTTAAGGCAGCATCATGTTTTGCATCATTCTTTGCTTTATCAACTGATCGCAGGTCATCTTCAAAAAAAGGCGGGTTGGAAATGATGAGATCATACTTCTTATTATCATCAAGGTCTTTAATATCAACTTTAATAATATGCAGCCTGTCTTTCCATGGTGAAGCGTCAAAATTCTCCTTCGCTTGTAACGCTGCATCTGTATTGATCTCAACTGCATCAATGATTGCAAGCGGGTTCTTTTGAGCATACATCAATGATAGTAATCCGGTGCCTGTGCCTATATCTAAAACGCTATATTCCTCTCCTGGGGGGCCAGGTGGCATTAACGCTCCAAACAAGCATGCATCCGTGCAAACCTTCATGGCGCATTTATCCTGGTGAACAGTGAATTGTTTGAATTGGAAGTAGGTGTTTGACAAGAGTGTATTTTTTTACCACAGATTAAAAGGATTAATTCACAGATTATCCAGAAAGACGGTGAATATGTACTCAAGACATATTTCACGCAAAGACGCAAAGAGATCGCAAAGTCGCTATTAAAACTTTGCGGCTTTGCGGGCCTTAGCGACTTTGCGTGAAACCTTTTTTAATATTTGAATCTGTAAATTAATCCTTTTAATCTGCGGTAAAATTACCATTCCGCCCTTGCCGAAGGACTCACATCAAGTCCAACGAAATCTTTCTCCAAAAACTTATAGTATCCTGTAATAGCGATCATCGCCGCATTATCCGTGCAGTATTCAAATGCAGGAATAAATGTTTTCCATCCTTCTTTTTCACCCAATGCTTTGAAAGCCTTGCGTAAGCCACTGTTGGCACTTACACCACCGGCCAGGCAAATATCATTGATTCCCGTTTCGGTTGCCGCTTTTTTTAATTTGTTCAGTAAGATGCTGATGATCCTGTCTTGTATGGAAGCACAGATATCATCGAGGTTCCGGGTAATGAATTTTTGCCGGGTGGCCTCATCTGCCAAAAACGCTTCTTTGAATACATTGCTTTCTCCCGCATTCTTTAAAAAATAAAGGATGGATGTCTTTAATCCGCTGAAACTAAAATTCAATCCCGGTATCTGCGGCTCGGGGAATTTAAAGCGTTTGGGGTTACCGTTAGCTGCATGTTTATCAATGAGCGGGCCACCGGGGTAGGGTAGCCCTAACATCTTGGCGCTTTTATCAAATGCCTCACCCGCAGCATCATCAATGGTTTCGCCAATAACTTTTAAACGTACGGGCGATTCACATAAAACGATCTGCGTATGTCCGCCACTGACAGTCAAACATAAAAAAGGGAATGCAGGTTTATCTTCCCCGATAAGGTTCGCCAATACATGGGCCTGCATATGGTGCACGGCTACCAGGGGTTTATCGAGTGCCAATGAAAGTGACCTTGCGAATTGTGTGCCAACGAGTAAGGAGCCGATGAGGCCCGGGGCCTGGGTGAATGCAATCGCATCTAATGAAGATAATTGGCAATTGGCGATATGCAAAGCAGTATGTACAACAGGTACAATATTTTGCAGGTGAGCGCGACTGGCTAGCTCGGGCACTACGCCACCAAATTGTTCATGCACGGTTTGGTTGGCAATTACATTCGATAATATCTTTCCGTCACAGCATACCGCAGCGGAAGTTTCATCACAGGAGGATTCTATGGCGAGGATGGTGATGGGGAAAGTTGGTAGTTGGTAATTGGTAGTTGGCAACATGCTCGGCATTTGATACTGCGGGCAAATTTAGTTAAGTTTTGGGCAAGTATAGCACGGCTACCAACTACCACCTACTAACTTCTTATAGCTACTACCGGATCCATCTTCGCGGCCCTGGATGCGGGAAAGATGCCTGCCAGGATGCCTACAAACAGGCACACGATGATGGTAACAAAAAGCATGGGCATGGAAATATATACCGGGAAATTCAACGGCCCTGATAATATCAATGTAAGTATATAAACAAAAAATAAACCAACGGCGCCTCCCATCAGGCAAAGGATGGTGGCTTCCATTAAAAATTCAAAAAGTATACTGCTTTTTTTGGCGCCGATCGCTTTCTTTAATCCGATCACCGACGTTCTTTCCTTAACGGTCACGAACATGATATTGGCAATGCCGAAAAGCCCTACTATCATAGATACTCGCTGCAGCAGCGACCCCTCAATGGGTGGAAAAGCCACAAACTAGCTGGCGTCAATTTCCTATCTTCAACCAAGATGGTAGTGGATCATGTGTTATGCAAACCCAGTGCAAAGAAATGGGTATTATGCGTTACTTGACCGACGGGCACTACGTGCACTTCTCTGTAGCAGACGGCTACCAAAGACGCACAAACAAACCAGAGGCAGGCATGGGTGCCATAGACGCGCGCACCATAGCAACCCAAGGTATTACCCTAGAGGCTTTGAGCCCATCTC
>JANYIM010000189.1 GCA_025362055.1 Bacteroidota bacterium | reverse complement strand
AACACTTTATTATTTGGTATCCTCACCCTGATCCTCGCTGTAGTGGCACTTACCTTATTACAGGTAAACGCTAACCTCAAAAAATTGGCTGATGACCGCGAAGGACATGCTTCTGTTGAACCGGTTCCTTTCTGGAAAAACAAAAGTTATATCGCCATGCTTACGGTGGTATTGTTTGTAGCAGGTGGTTATCTTACCTCGAAAGGTGCTATGGGACTTGGCCGCAGTAAGAATTATCAGCCTGTACAACCTATTTTCTATTCACATAAAGTACATGCCGGTATTAACCAGATCAATTGCCAGTATTGCCATATTGGGGTTTATCAGGGCAAACAGGCTACCATTCCTTCTGTTAATATTTGTATGAACTGCCACCAGGCAATTAATGAATACAAAGGTCCGAAACTATACACAGAAGATGGTGCAGAAGTAAACGGTACCGAACAGATTAAAGAATTATACAAATATGCCGGTTATGAAGATGGCAAACCCTGGGATGCATCTAAAGCCAAACCAATAGAGTGGGCCCGTATCCATAACCTGCCCGATCATGTTTATTTTAACCACTCACAACACGTAAAAGCCGGCCAGGTGCAATGCCAAACCTGCCATGGCGAAATCCAGAAAATGGATGAAGTAAAACAGTTTACCGACTTAAGCATGGGCTGGTGTATCAACTGTCACCGCGAAACAAAAGTGCAGTTTAAAGACAATGGATTTTACAGCATCTACGAAAAATATCACCAGGATCTGAAAAGCGGTAAGATTGATAGTACGAAAGGGATTACAGTTGAGAAGATCGGTGGCACGGAATGTCAGAAATGCCATTATTAATAATTTGAACATTTGAACATTTGAAAATGAACATTCTTCAAATTTGTCAAATTCTTCAAATCAGTTATAAAAATTATAGATTAGAATAGAGAATTGAAATAAGCTAACTGCATTTTCAAATTTTCAAATTCTCAAATTTTCAAATTAAGAAGATGGAGCAAAAAAAGCACTGGCAAAGTTTTGGAGAGCTGAATCAGACAGAAAGTTTTCAGCAATCAACCAAAAATGAGTTTAAGGAAGAACTGCTGCCATTGGCAGACCTTGATGATAAAGGTATCCTGGATGCTAAAACGCCCCGCAGGGATTTTCTTAAATATCTTGGTTTCAGTACCGCTGCTGCCGCAATAGCTGCAAGTTGTGAGATGCCGGTACGCAAAGTAGTTCCTTACCTGCAAAGGCCGGATAATGTGATACCGGGTGTTGCAAATTATTATGCATCTACTTATGTGAATGGAGGTGATGTTATTTCTGTGGTAGTTAAGCAAAGAGACGGGCGCCCAATAAAAATAGAAGGGAACGAATTATCAACCATCACCAAAGGCGCTACCACAGCGCGTTCGCAGGCATCTGTGCTTGACCTGTATGACATGACGCGCCTTCGTTACCCGATGCAAAAAACGGGCAATGACCTTAAAGAAGTGACCGGGTTTGATGCGTTTGATAAAATGGCCGGCGAAGCATTGACTGCCGCAGCAGGAAAAGCAATTGTATTACTTACTTCAACGATCAATTCACCAACTACCTTACAGGTCATAAGCGAATTCCTGGCAAAATATCCCGGCAGCCGCCACGTACAATATGATGCGGTGAGTTATAGCGGCATGATATTGGCAAACGAGGCCTGCTATGGTAAAAAAGCCATTCCTTCCTATCATTTCGATAATGCAAAAGTGATTGTAAGTCTTGGTGCCGACTTTTTAGGAACCTGGCTCAGTCCGGCTGAATTCAGCAAACAATATTCACAGAACAGGAAAGTAAGTGGTGAAAAACCGGAGCTCAGCAAACACTTCCATTTTGAAAGTATGATGAGCATGACCGGTAGCAATGCCGATGACCGCTATGTACATAAGCCTTCCGAAACGGGAGCAATAGCGTTGGCCCTGCTTGCCAAATTGGGAACAGGATTAGCGGCTCCGTCTATTACAGATGCGAAATTGCTCAAAGGAATTGAAACCGCCGCCACTGCACTGGCTGCCAATAAAGGCGCAGGCCTGGTAGTATGTGGTAGCAATGACCAGTATATCCAGATGATCGTAAATGCGATCAATGATGCGATCGGTGCTAATGGAAAGACCATCAACTGGGAAATGACCTCAAACTACCGTAAAGGTTTAGACGCAGACATGGAGCAATTGGTTAAGGACATGAACGCAGGTGCTGTAGGTGCTTTGTTGGTTTATGGCACTAATCCTGTTTACAGCTATGCGGAAAACAAAAAGTTTACAGAGGGGATGGCAAAAACAGTAAGTATTTCCTTTAACGGAACCATGGATGAAACCACGGAACTGTGTAAATATATCATTCCTTCTCATCATTGGCTTGAAAGCTGGGGCGATGCTGAACCAAAAACGGGTTATATCAGCTTTATGCAGCCTGTCATCAATCCTTTATTCAAGACAAGGCCATTCCAATCTTCTTTATTAAAATGGAGTGGAAATGCAGTGGGAGATTACGAAACCTATTTCAAAAACTACTGGACCGGCAAACTGGGCAGTGCAGATACTTATAATAAAGCATTACAGGATGGAGTGGTTGAACCTGCTACGATGCCGGTTGGCGGCGGCTCTTTCAACCCCGGCAAACTGAGTGATGCTGTATTGGCCATTACAGGAATAAAAGCGGGGCCTGTTGAATTGGTATTGTACCAGAAAGTGTCTATTGGCGATGGTAGCCAGGCCAATAACCCCTGGTTACAGGAGTTACCCGATCCCGTTAGTAAGGTAACCTGGGACAATTATGTGATGATGAGCCCGGCAATGGCCAAATCATTATTGAAACTGGATGTGATGAACCAGGAATATGGCAACCAGAGCAATTATGAAGTTCATCCCGAAAAACCTGTTGTAAAGATTACAGCGAATGGTAATTCTTTAGAACTGCCGGTAATTGTTATCCCGGGTATGCATCCTGCTGTTGTGGCGGTTGCTGTTGGTTATGGAAGACAAAGCGCTAATAAGGATAAAAGTTCTGAATACATAGGAATGGCTGCCAATGGCGCAGGTAAGAATGCATACCAATTGGCCGGATTCTACGGAACAGAACAATATTCAACTGTAGCTACAGTTGAAAAAACCGGTACCACTTACCCCCTGGCACAAACGCAGGTGCACGGTTTTACTGAAAGCCGCCCGATTTTATTTGAAACAAATCTCAGCAGCTTTACAGCAAACCCTGAAGCTGTTTTGGAAGAAGTTAATAAAGAGAGAGTAGATATCACCAACGGAGGCAGTACTGATTTTGTGAAAGATGCAACCATGTACCCCGATTTTGATAAGCCGGGTATTAAATGGGGAATGAGCATTGACCTGAATACCTGTACCGGCTGCAGTGCCTGCGTGGTGGCTTGTACAGCAGAAAATAACGTGAGTGTTGTGGGTAAGATACAGGTACAGAAAGCGCATGAGATGCATTGGCTGCGCATCGACCGCTATTTTACCGGCGACCTGGAAAACCCGGATGTGGTGTTTCAGCCGATGTTGTGCCAGCATTGCGATAATGCTCCTTGTGAGAACGTTTGCCCGGTTGCTGCAACTAACCATAGCAGTGAGGGCCTGAACCAGATGACCTATAACCGTTGTATCGGTACAAGGTATTGTGCCAACAATTGTCCTTATAAAGTACGTCGTTTTAACTGGCTTGACTTTACCGGTGCAGATAGTTTCCCGGATAACCAAAAGCCAATCGTTGGTACTTACATGAATGAAGTGGTGATGCAGATGAATGACGACCTTACGAGGATGGTTTTAAATCCTGATGTTACGGTTCGTTCAAGAGGTGTGATAGAGAAATGTTCTTTCTGTGTACAGCGTTTACAGGAAACCAAACTGAATGCCAAGAAAGAACAGGATCCTACTTTGGTGAGGAATGTAAAAGTAGCTTGTATGCAGGCTTGTCCAACCAACGCCATCAGCTTTGGTAATGTAAATGATAAAGAAAGCGATGTATATAAAATAAGACACGTGGATCAGAAGCACCGTAATTTTTATGTGCTCGAGCAATTGCACGTATTGCCCAATGTTAGTTACCTGGCGAAGGTTAGGAACACAGACAGGCATATTGGAGTGGAAGAAAAAAAAGAAGCATAATTTAAAAGCAAAAAATAAAAAGTAAAAATTCAAAACCCAAAAGAGAGTTTTTGACTTTTCACTTTTGACCTTTACAAGATATGTCATTACTGAAATACGAATCACAACTAAGGGAGCCGCTGGTAGATGGTAATAAAGACTATCACCAGATAACGGAAGACATTATACGCCCTATTGAAATGAAGCCCAGCAGGCTTTGGTACATTGGCTTTAGTATCAGCCTTGCTTTATTATTATTTGGTGTGTATGCGGTTTACCGCGAGGTGACTTATGGTATCGGGCAGTGGAACCTTAACAAAACGATCGGCTGGGGCTGGGACATCACCAACTTCGTATGGTGGATCGGTATCGGTCATGCGGGAACACTGATCTCGGCCATCTTATTATTATTCCGCCAGGGATGGAGAACAGGTGTTAACCGTGCGGCAGAAGCGATGACGATCTTTGCGGTAATTTGTGCGGGGCAATTTCCTATCTGGCATATGGGCCGTGTATGGATGGCTTTCTTTGTAATGCCTTATCCAAATAGTCGTGGCCCATTATGGGTCAACTTTAACTCACCCTTACTCTGGGACGTATTTGCGATATCAACTTATTTCACCGTATCCTTATTATTCTGGTATTCTGGTTTGTTG
>JANYIM010000183.1 GCA_025362055.1 Bacteroidota bacterium | reverse complement strand
ATTTCATAAACAACTTCAATAAAGTTATATGGTAAAAGGGAGTGACACAACGATGATGAGGAAAGAAATTATGCTGGCAAAAAAAGTAAAAGCTAAGAGCATAAAAGAGCGAATGAGAAAAAGAGAGTGTATTCTGAATCTTTAACTCCTTTTCTTCTTTGACCTCTTAGCTAAAAGCCTTTAGTTCCTCTTATCCAGCCCCCATGATAATTTATTACGCAGTGTTTGTAAAAAATTATTTTCATTCAGGCGGATGAGGTTGATACCAAATTTTTCTTTTTTTACAGCCAGCTGAACTTCTTTGGTAACGATTTCCCTGCGGCTGTCCAATGTACAAAGGAAGCCATCAGTTCTTCCTTCCACTTCAAAAGAAACAATATTATCGTCTGGTACAATGATGGGGCGGATATTAAGGTTGTGCGGCGATACCGGTGTGATAACAAAACTTCCGCTATCGGGAAAAACAACCGGGCCATTGCAACTCAGCGAATACCCGGTGGAACCGGTTGGGGTTGCAACGATCAAACCATCAGCCCAATAAGTATTTAAAAACTCACCATTGAGATAGGTGTGAATTTTTATCATGGGCGAAGAATCTTTTTTATGCAGTGAAAATTCATTCAAAGCATAGGGCACTTCACCAAAGAGCGGAATATTTGCATCAAGATGAATAAGTGTTCGTTTATCCAATACAAAAGTATGGTTAACCAATGCTTCAATGGCAGTATGCAATTCTTCCTTACCGATATTTGCGAGAAAACCAAGTCGGCCATAATTAATACCCACTACCGGTGTGCCCCTGTCCCTTACCAAGGTAACTGTATCAAGTAAGGTTCCATCACCACCCAAACTCATGAGACAGGCGATACTGTCATCGAGGTCTTCTGATGAATTGAAGGTGGAATATTTTGCCTTGATATCAATGGCGGAATAAAACTGGTTAAAAAAATCCTGGTAAAAAACCGGTTCTACCCCACGCAATGCCAATTCATCCAGTAACAGGCGTATATCCTGGTGCTGGTTATTTTCGATACCCCTGCTGTAGATCGCTATTCTCATGAATGTTGCGTTATATTTTGCAAAGTAAAAGCTTAAAATCCATTTTGCGTATGAAAAAATAAACCGCTTTTGTGTAACTGGTTAAAACTGTATTCGAAACGGAGGTTAACATCATATAAGGTAAGCACATCTATACCAATCCCACCGGTATATAATAAGCGGTTGTTAAGGATGCTGTAATATTGTTTTTTATTGTATTCATAACCAAGGTCTGCGTATGTTTTTGCATAAATGGTAAAGGGGATCTTGTTGGCCACTTTATGAAGAATAGGGAAGGGGACGTTGAAGGATAAGATTTTTTTCTTGAGTGTTGACCTTAACAATGCAGCAGCCACGCCATCTACCACATAATATTCCTGTCCCCTGAGATAGTTTTCTCCATAACCCAACCCACGTTGATTGATATATGCCTGATCAAATGGCAATTTGATACTCCCGTTTAATTGGAAACTTGTGTACCAGTTTTTACCCATTGAGTAATATTTATTCAATCCTGCAGAAACGGCAAGCATATTCAGGCCGCCGGTAAAACTCAATCCTCTTTTCAATATGGAAAAAAATGCGGAGGTTCCTTTTAATGTATACAGTACATTATCAACATTCGTATACTGGTAAGTATATGCGAGGTCAACAAAGCCTTTAGTATTAACAGGGTCTTTAAAATAGTTGGGATTATATTTCAGGGGAATTGAATCTGTAACTTTCAGGTTGGTATAAGCGGCAGTGAAAATGTGTCTTCTAAATAATCCTCTCCGGATAATATAACCGGCATTGATATACCAACTATTGCGTACAAATTCTGACCTGGCTTTTGTGGCGCTGTCAACCGGATAAAACTTAAGGGTATTAAAGGAATCGGATTTATAAGATATCTCCCTGTTTTGTGTAAATCCGGCGCCGATGGTAAACCCTTCTGTTAACTTCGAATTGCTGTAAGGAGCTGTATAACTAAAAGAAATATTCCTGGAGTAACCGCTCAATAAATATATTCTCAGCTGGTCTCTTCTTCCACTTAAGTTATAATCAAGAAATTTCAAACCATAGTTCACCCTGTTAAGGCTGTGATCATATGTTTTTGCCCATACATTAAAATTCCGGTCAACCAGTTGAAATTGCGGTACCGGGTAAACGTACCATTTTTCCTTTACGGTAACGGTGATGACGATATCATTTGCAGTATTGATATCCGCTTCCATTTTAACCTCGGTGAATAAAGTGGTATTGTAAACCTGTTGCCTTGCCTGCTTCATTTCTTCATTCAGTTGTGCAATGGCAAGCGTATCACCTTTTTTGAATTGTATTTCACGCAATATGATATAGGGCTTTGTTTTTTTAGCACCTTTTACGATGATCTCTTTTACGCAGGCTTTCTGTGATGAATCTTTTAAAGGGGATGAAATGCCAGTGATGATAATATCCAGGCGAACATTTTTTTGAGCAAGGGAAAATAAAGAGCTAAGGAGTAAAAGATTACAGCAAAATATTTTTTTAAGTTTGGTCATTACTTTATCACTTTGCTTCAACGGTAATTAATATGATCTGCCGTAGAAGATAAAGCGGCCATTAAATATCAAGGTAATTCATCAGGTGGCGGTAGTTGCTGTGTATCTCGTTCTCGAAATTCTCGTTACCAAAATAATAGATGACATCGAAGTCGTACCGCTCAAAGGTTGCCACTATTGCAGAGATCTCTTTTTTATTAATGTGAATGGTAACTGTGAGCATACCCGTATCTGCATGAACGGTGGTATTCAAATGAAGTATCGTTGCATCATTGCTCTCCACTATGCGGCTGATCTCTGATATGGCAAACTGGCTGCGTTCCATCTCTAACACGATTATACCGCCTATTTCATTGGTGCCTGCAAAATTACCCAGGGCTTTCAGTAATTCATTGGTGGTAATTACACCTTGTAATTCTTTTTCTTCGTTGATGACCGGGACCACTGTAGTATCAAACTGGTTACTGCATTTAACGGCGTTCAGAAAATGTTCATTTTCGTAAACGGCAGCATCAATAAAAGTTTCTTGCATTAATTCGATAGGCATTTTTTCGATCTCGGTATCCAGGAGGTCTTCTTCACTGATCAGGCCAAGGTATTTATCTTCAGTTACCACGGGCAGGTGAGTTACCCTGAAGTCGTTCATCAGTTGCAGTGCCTTGCTTACGGTGTCCTGTAGCTGTAAACGGGGAATATTGTTATTGATCAATTCTATTGTTAACATAAAGTGTGTTTACTTTAATCTGTAACTAAAAACAATAACGGGAAATACCAGTGTATAGTATAAGGACAAATATTTTTATCAAACCGTTGCAGCAGGATATCTTAAGTTAGCCAAAAAACCGGATAATATCCTGTTAAACTCTTCCGGCACTTCCATCATTGGCGCATGGCCGCATTTATCAACAAAATGTAATTCGCTGTTCGGGATCAGCCGGTTAAATTCTTTACCAACAAAGGGTGGTGTGATGGTATCGTTATTACCCCAAATAAGACAGGTTGGTTGTTGTATCTGGTTCAGCTCTTCTCCCAAATTATTACGTATGGCGCTTTTTGCCAATGCGATGATCTTGATTACTTTCATCCGGTTGTTGGTGATCTCAAACACTTCATTCACCAGGTCTTCTGTTGCCATGGCAGGGTCGTAAAAAGTAAGCTCCGTTTTTTTACGGATATATTCTTTATCACCCCTTTTTGGATAAGTATCACCCATGCCATTCTCGAATAAACCCGAGCTGCCGGTAAGTGTGATCGATTTAATGCGTTCAGGATTTTTTAAAACATGTACCAGCGCCACATGGCCACCCAGTGAATTACCCAGCAAATGGATATCGTTGTAATCACGGTGCTCAATAAAACGCTGTACAAATTTTTGCAGTCCGCCAACAGATGTATGCAGCAGGTCCAGTTCAAGTAGTGGCAGGAAGGGGACAATAACCTTATTTGTCTTGCGAAAATGTTCTATAATGAACCTGAAATTACTCAGAGCCCCAAATAATCCATGTAACAGCAGCAATGGCTCACCCTCGCCTTCTTCTATGAATTTAAATTTTCCGTCTAGTTTTATTTCGTAACTCATCCCGGGAAGCTGTTGTTTTATTAACCCTCAAAGTAATATGCTAAAATAACGAATCAGGCTAAAATTACGTTAAATAAGAGAATGCCTGAAATTAATGAGGTATTTTGTTGGACAGGCCGCTGAAAAAATCCTCCAATTGGGCAAACATATCTTTAAAAACGGGGATAATATTTCCAAATCCATCGATCACCTTGGGACCCCAGGGCTGCACAAAATGATAGGTTAAGGAAGAATCAATTACCGAAGGTTTCAGTAACTGTAACTTTTCGGCATAAAATAAAAATATGCTGAAAATGATGATATAAAGGGTTGCAAAGAAAACTATTCCGCCAATACGGTTCAGCCAGCCCAGTAATACCACCTGGAATGTTTTCTCGATGAGTTTTCCACCCCAACGCACCAATAATATCACCACAAAAAATACCACCACAAAAGAAATAAATGGTAACCATTTGGCAGAGACGCTGATGCTATCTTTCATATGGTCTGCCACAACGGTTGATAATTTTAAAGCAGCAGCAAGTCCAATGATAAATGCAATGATGGAAAAAACGGCCAGGATCAAACCCCGTTGATAACCTTTGATGCAGGCGATGACAATGATAACAGCGAAGATGAAGTCGATTAGCATAAAGCCTTCTCCAAACCTCCCCCCAAAGGAAGGCCTTAAAGAGTATAATTAATTGGTGAGGAATATTTTTTCAAAAAGGTAGTTGTTATTATTTACTCAGTAATTCTTTTACCAAATTGCTGATAGTTTTTCCATCTGCCAGTCCGGCTAATTGTTTGCTGGCAACGCCCATTACTTTGCCCATATCGGCAGGGGAAGAAGCGCCCGTTTCGGAAATGATCCTTTCAATGATACCTTTCAATTCTCCGGCATCTAATTGTTTGGGAAGAAACTTTTCTATCACAGCCATCTCTTCTTTTTCTTTAGCAGCAAGGTCTGTACGGCCTTGCTTTTCAAATATCTCCAGCGAATCCCTGCGTTGCTTCATCATCTTTTGTAAAAATTTCTGTTCAGTAGCTTCATCAATTTCACCGCCGGCACCGGGTTCTGTCTTCGCTTTTATTATTTCTGCTTTAATAGCACGTAACGCACGCAGCAGCCCTTCATCCCTGGCTTTCATTGCATCTTTCATTTCGGTCATTATTTGTTGTTCTAAACTCATGGTATTATGTTTTTAAATTTATACGGGTTTAAATAGCTATCAGCTACAAGGGAGAAGCATACAAACTCAAAGCTTCTCTTAAAACAAAGGGATCCGGGTCATCAGACTTGCCCCTTACAGCTTGTATTTTTGCGGCTAAGCCTGCTCCTTCAACTGTATCGCCCTGAATTTATCAAAAAACTCCCTGGCAAATTTTTTCATGTCATCACTCATTCCTTCCTGTTGCGTTGCTCTCTTAAAAGTATCTGCCATACTCATCAGCATCTGGTAATAAAAGTCGGCCATTTCATCTACCATCATATCTTTTGTCCACAGGTCAATACGCATGGCTGTTTTATCGGCACCATCCCAAAAAGCGATACACATGGCTTTGGCTTTTTGTACCATTTCGGCGGTACTGTCGCTGGCTACCCAGTTGATCTGTTCGGGAACTTTATTGGGATCCAGCAGTACGTCGATCTTTATTGTTGATTGATTCATATATTTTGTTTAGCAGATGGGCGGCTGCAAAGTTAAGCTCTTTCTTATTTAATCGCTTCGGAGATAGCTTGCCATAGCTGGGCCGCTGTTCTATCCCAGTCGTATTGCTGTACTGCCCCCTTTCCTACCTGTATGAGCTCATTGCGTTTATGCTCGTCTTTGAACAATAACATCATCTTATCTGCGATATCTTTAAAATCTCCTGGATCGGTTTGCAATGTTGCAGCAAGAATTGATCGGGGTAGTGTTGCTGCCCTACCTACAATTACCGGGACATCACATTGCATTGCTTCCATGGCCGGGGTAGTAAAACCTTCCAACAAAACAGCATCAACCAATGCATAGGCGGCTGCAGTAATTTTTGCCAGTTCATTTTTTGAAAGATCACTCAATACTTTTACTTCATTGCGGAATTTAAATGTTCCCAGGTCATCCATAAACTGATGATAACCTGGAGCTGCTTTACCGGCTATCAGTAATTGCATATTACTTTTCTGCCTTTTTTTAAAGAAAGAAAACGCTTTAAGGAGATTCAGCAGGTTCTTGCCGGGCGCGATGGGGCCACTGTATAAAAAATATTCTTTTCCTTCGGTATATTTTTCTTTGATGGATACTTTCTCTTTCTCACTGGCTGGCTGAAAAAGATCGTTTGCAGCTTTGTATACCAGGTTGATCTTCCCGGGATCGGTTGTATACCCGTTAATGATATCTTTTTGTAAAAGTTCCGAGACTATTGCAACGCTCTTTGCCCTGATCAAAAATTTGGGCGTGAATTTTTTATAAAAACGAAGATGACTTTTGATAAAGAATTGGGGATGGAGTAAAAAACCCATATCATGTAAAAGCAGGCACTGTGCAACTTTCGTGCGCAGGGAACAGATACCATCTGTGCTTACAAAAACATCGGCCTTATATTTTTTAAGGATCGCAGGTACTTTATAATTGTACCAATACTGCCAGCGTAAGGGCGATCTTGTTTTGGGGCCGGTTACAACTGGCAGGATATTTTTTGACGTGATGAATTTTTTGTCATACGGCTTATCAAAAATATAAATGAACTGGTGCTGCGTGTACTGTATGGCCAGGCGTGAAAAACACTCAAAAATAAATTCACCCCTGCCATCGGGGTCATTGTCTGATAAATGTCTGGTATTAACTGCAATGATCATGTAAAATAAAAATAAGAGAGCGTATGCAAACTGAAGATCACTTCAGCACTTTAAGCTTTACCATTTCTATCCTGGTATCACTTACGTTTAAAATATCAATTTCGTAATGGGCAATGATGATGCGGTCTTTTAATTTAGGGATCGATTCATTGTTCTGGATGATATAACCCGAGAGTGTTTCCGTTTCTTTATCATCGGGAAAATAGAGCTTGTATTTTTCTGTGATATAATCCAGCTCCAGCCTTCCGCTGAAGATGAACTCATTATTAGCCAGTTGTTTTTCCACGAACTCCTCGGTATCGTATTCGTCCCTGATATCGCCAAAGATCTCTTCCAGCAAGTCTTCCATGGTTACGATACCAGCCGTGCCACCAAATTCATCCACCACCCAGGCAATGCTTTTCCTTTCCTTACTGAATTTATTCATCAGGTCGGTTGCGCTCATACTTTCGGGAACGGTGGGTATCGGCAGCAGTACTTCTTTGATGGTAGCCGGACTTTTAAAAAGGTCAAGCTGGTGAATATAACCGATGACAGAGTCAATATTTCCTTCATATACCACTAATTTACTCAGTTGTGTTTGAATGAATTTTTCTTTTACTTCCCCGATGGCCATTTTGCTGTCAACACCTTCAATCTCTCTGCGGGGTATCAGGCACTCCCTTAATTTTATTTCACTGAGCGATAAAGCATTTTCAAATAGCTCTTTGTTTATCTCACTGGTGTCTTCTTCTTCGTGACTTTTGCTTTGCTGAATAAAATGTTCCAGGTCAATCTTGGTGAACATATCCTTCTTATTATTCAGCTTTACATTAAAGATATATTTCAGTATCCACTCTGCTATACCTACAAAAAAAGCAGCGATAGAAGAAAAAAGCGAGTAAAAAAACTGAACAACATAACTTATGATACCCGAACTGAGTATATCATTATTGCGGGCACGAAAAAATGCTTTTGACATGAATTCCACAAAAAGTATAATGAGCGTGGAAAGAATGGTTTCAGCAAAAAGTTTTATATACTTTAAGTAGTCAGCAAAAGAAACCGGTAATTTTTTTTCTATCCAGTGCCAGATGGGAAATAGCATGTCGCCGATAAGCAGGCCGTAAACAACAAAAACAATATTGATCCCAACCAGGGTAGTTCCGATAAAACGGGCAGGGTTATCCGAAAATTTGCCCCAGATCTGCCCACTGCGGGTTCCCTGTTTTCGGTTGAGTTCAATAGAAAGTTTATTGGCAGAAACAAAAGCGATCTCTATACCGGCAAAAAAACCGATGAACAACAGGGAAGCGGCAATTGCAATAAGGGCCATCCAATCCATGGTATAAAATTAAGTGTTAAGCGTAACAGGTCTTTAAAACCTGTCAGCTTTGAATAAAATCACTAACTATCTTTTCCGCCTCACCACAGGCGCGCTGCAGGTCATCATTTACAATGGTATTGTTGAAATGTTCCTTAAAGGATAATTCATAAGCCGCTTTATTTACCCTTGCAGTGATCGATTCTGCTGTTTCGGTACCGCGGGTCTCCAGTCTTTTTTTTAATTCTTCGACAGTGGGTGGTTCAATGAAAAGACTGAGCGCAGATCCGGGATAAAGCTGCTGTACATGAATGGCCCCCTTCACGTCAATATCAAGCACGGGTATTTTTGACAGGGCCCAGATGCGTTCCAGTTCTGCTTTTAAAGTGCCATAATATTTTCCCTCATACACCATTTCCCATTCCACGAATTCATTGTGCTGTATCTTTTGTTTAAAATCTTCTTCGGAGATAAAATGATAATCCACCCCATCTTTTTCCTTGCCCCTTGGTTTACGTGTAGCGGCTGATACCGAAAATGCCAGTTGTGAAAAATGTTGCATCAGGTACCTGGTGATGGATGTTTTGCCGGCACCGGAAGGTGCTGTGATGATGATGATCTTATGGTTTGTACCTGCCATGTGCAAAGAAAAGAAAAACTGCCGAATAAATAACCCTGCTAATGAACCCAAATCATTTTGCTCACCAGCTGATTGAAGCCTAATGAGACCTAAAATGAAGAACAATATTGGTATTATTGACCCGGCTGTTTAAAATGAGTTCATCTTCCGTTAAACGGGTGATGTTGTACTGGTTAATGGTGTTCTTTGAATCGGGAGTACAGACCAGGGTCTTTTCATTCTCAGAAAGGGTGTATGTTCCACGAATGGTGGTTTTATCACCTATACCGCATTCATAGCTATGGTTATTGTTAAATATCCAGTTCAACTCAGTCAGCGAAGTTTCTAATTTAACAGCTATTGCAGAATCCTGGGGAGTATCAAAGGGTTTGTTTTTAACAGGATCAAGGTTTTCTATCTTTACACAATCCCATTTTTTATTGAGTAATTGCAGGGTTTTATTGTGACAGGAGTTTAGCGTAAGTATTATGAGCGTAGTTAGGCAAAAGAATTTCATTTTTTAATATTAATTCACTCTTTTAATATCAGCCCCTAAATTCTTCAGCCGCTCATCAATATTCTGGTAACCCCTGTCTATCTGTTCAATATTCTGTATAACGCTTTTTCCCTGCGCACTCAGTGCAGCAATGAGCAAGGCAACACCGGCGCGGATATCCGGGCTGCTCATAACGATGCCGCGTAATTGCTTTTCGCGTTCCAGCCCGATCACTACTGCCCGGTGCGGATCGCAGAGGATGATCTGTGCACCCATGTCGATCAGTTTATCTACAAAGAACAATCGGCTCTCAAACATTTTCTGGTGTACCAATACGCTTCCCTTTGCCTGGATGGCTGTTACTAAAATGATGCTTAAAAGATCGGGTGTAAAGCCGGGCCACGGATGATCATAAATAGTGAGTACACCACCATCCATGTACTTTTGTATCTCATATAATTCCTGTGCAGGCACATGAATATCGTCTCCCTTGAAATTTAATTCAATACCCAATTGCCGGAATTTTTCGGGAATGATGCCAAGGTGTTCAACGCCTGCATTTTTTATGGTGACCTCACTTTGCGTCATTGCTGCGAGGCCAATGAATGAACCAACCTCGATCATATCGGGTAACATTCTGTGATCAGTACCATTCAGTTTATCTACACCATCAATAGTGAGCATATTACTGGCAATGCCGCTGATCTTTGCTCCCATCCGGTTCAGCATTTTACAAAGCTGTTGTATGTAGGGCTCGCAGGCAGCATTATAAATGGTAGTGGTTCCCTTTGCCATTACTGCTGCCATGAGGATATTGGCAGTACCTGTTAAACTGGGTTCATCCATTTGCATGGCTGTGCCTTTCAGTTCATCAGCTGTCAAATAAAAAAATCCATCTTCATGATAAGAAAAACCGGCACCTAATTTTTCAAAGCCAATGATATGCGTATCCAGCCTGCGCCGCCCGATCATATCGCCGCCGGGTTTTGGGATATAGGCTTTTTTAAACCTTGCCAGCATCGGCCCCGCCAACATTACGGCCCCCCTGAGTTTACCGCTTTTTTTATGATAAGCATCACTCTTTAAATAATCAACCTGCACATCATCCGCCTGGAAAGTGCAGGTATCCCTGCCGGCCCTGTTAATCTTCACATTCATCTCTCCCAGTAATTCGATCAACAGGTTTACATCTACTATATCAGGAATATTGCTGATCGTAACCTTTTCTGCTGTTAGTAACACCGCAGAAATAACCTGCAAGGCCTCATTCTTGGCGCCCTGCGGGGTGATCTCCCCGGAAAGTTTTTTGCCACCTCTTACTTCAAATGAGCCCATTCTCTATATTTTTAATACACTAATTAGTACTGGTTACACGAATTAAGCAAACGTAAATAAAAAAACCTGATGTATAAAACACCAGGTCAATATTTCTTGATTCGTTTAACCTGCCTGCTGCAGGCAGGTTCGATTTAATTTGTGTTGTCGATTAATATCTCTTCTTAAAATTACGATTATTACTGTTACGATTATCTCCGCCACCACCACGATTATCTCTTCCGCCGCCGCCACGGTTATCGCGTCCACCACCACGGTTATCACGCCCACCGCCGGAATTGCTTCTGCCACCAAAATTTTTGCGGTAGCCGCCACTGCGTCCGCCGCCATAATCATCCCTGTCTTCGCGGTTATCTGTTCTATGTTTAACGAAGGGCCGGTTATTGAATTCCAGTTCGCCTTTTGTAATGGATGATAATTCGCTTTGTATCGCATCATCATGCACCAGCTCTTTGTGCCAGTTACTATAGGTAAGCTTCATATAATATGCAATGGCATTGGCAAAGCCTTGTTTCTTTTCAGGATTCTCTTCTTTTAATGCCTTGTCGATCACCACTTCAATATTCTTTCCCAAATGATTAAAGCGGGGATATCTTTTCGGATAGGTCAGGCGTTCGGGCCTTGCTTTTAAAGTTTCGCGGGTAGGAATAGGATAGGGGCTTTCCACATCCAGCGTAAAGTCGCTGATAAGGAAAAGATGGTCCCATAATTTATGGCGAAAATCTTCTACATTCTTTAAATGCGGATTTAAAAAACCCATCAATTCTATTACAGCATAGGCATTACGTTGCCTTTCTTCTTTATCTTTTATTGACAACAGGTATTCCACCATTTTTTGAATATGTCTGCCATATTCCTTCATAATTAAATGATTCCTGGTGGTGTTGTACTCCATGTTTTCTACATTCAGCATAATACAAATATACGGGGTTAAAATGGATGAAACAAGCGCTGTACTGGCTCAAGTGGCCTTGCAGCAAGACTTTGTATAGGTCTATTTCTGTTTTAAAAAGCGAAATTTCGCGAATAGTAAGGCGATCAAAGCCCCTAAACTGTCTGCTGCCCAGTCAAAAAGATCAAAACTTCTTCCGGGTATGAAATATTTTTGGATGAACTCGCTGGTCAGCCCCCAAAGGGAAGCTGCGATCGCTATCCTGATCAGCCAATGCCATTTTTCTTTTAGGTCTAACGTAGCTTTTAAAAAAGGGAGCATGAATAAAAAAGCCAGCACCGTAAATAAGCCAATGTGTACCCATTTGTCGAAATAGATCTTATTGAACCAATCTTCTACAGTAGGCAGGTCGGAACCCGGCAGGCATAATAAAAATGTAACGAAAAAAAACCAGGCAATACCCGGTATGAATTTCCTGGCACCTATTCCCCCTGTGGGCGAATTAAGATTGTTCATGTAATTTTTTTTATCCTACGCTTGTACTGTAGGCTTCGGCATTCATGAGTGCAGCAACATCAGCAACATTGTCTACAGTCATTTTTACCATCCAGCCTTGTCCGTAGGGATCATTGTTCACCAATTCGGGCTGTGTATCCAATAAGGGGTTTATTTCGGTGATGGTACCTGCAACCGGTAAAAAAAGATCGCTAACAGTCTTAACAGCTTCTACAGTTCCAAACACTTCTTCGGCGCCCAGTTGCTTCCCTTTTGTGCTGATATCAACATATACGATATCGCCCAACTCGCGCTGTGCAAAATCAGTAATGCCAATGGTGGCAATATTGCCTTCTAAAGAGATCCATTCATGATCTTTGGTGTACTGCAGGTTGGCTGGAAAATTCATTTTATTATCGGTTGAAATTTTTAATTGAATGCAAAATAAAGTTTTTATTAATTGGCAGCAGTTTATTTTGACCTCTATTTCATCACTTCTGCCTTCATGCGAATATCCACCAGTGGCCTGTTTTGTGCGTCACCGGGCACAGCAGCTATTTTATCTATTACTTCCATGCCGCTTTCCACTTCACCAAATACAGTGTAGTTGGTGTCGAGGAATGGGGTACCGCCGATCGTTTTATAGATCTTACGCTTAAGCGGCGAGAATTTCATTCCTATCTGCATTTCTATGCCATTCAATTCTTCGTCCATATATTTTTTCCCCTGCACTATATAGAACTGGCAACCACTACTTGCCTTCTCGGGGTTATTGGTACGGGCTGCACACAGTGCGCCTTTTTTATGAAATAAGCTGGTATCAAATTCTGCGGGTATGGTATAACCCACGTCTCCATTACCTAACATGGCACCGGCAGGAGCGTTCTTACTTTGGGGATCGCCGCCTTGTATCATAAAACCGTTTATCACACGGTGAAATAACAGGCTGTCAAAAAAATGAGTGTTTGCAAGTTTTATAAAATTATCACGGTGCTTAGGTGTTTTGTCGTACAAACGAATAACGATCACGCCCGAATCGGTGGTTAATTTTATCCTTGTGCCCGGTACGCGTATTTGTTTGGGAGCATTGGCAGTAACCGTAGTTGTTTTCTTAACGGGCACTTTTTTAACGGGTTGTTTTTTTACCTGTGCGCCTGCGTTCATGACAAGCACCAGCATTAATACAGCAGCAATTGCAATTCTGACTTTGTTCATAAAAAAATAATTAGTCAATGAAATTTTGATTTTGGAAATATAGTAAAATATGATCTTTTAAAAAATTTTCCTGCTCGGTCATGATAAAACCCGGCAACACCTTTAGTTGTTTAAAATGCGGCCAGCCGTCCTCGTCATTACCCTCTGATGCATAATAACCGCTCGGCGAAAGTACAGTACAAACGGCAATATGCATGAGGTCCTGCTTTTGTTCCTTGGTAAAATCCTGTTTACCGCTCCCCAGTTCCTGTATGCCTATTAAAAAAAGAATGCCGTCCATATCAGGCTTGATGTTGAATTGTTCCTTGAGCTTAATGCGTAACTTAAGCCACCTCACTTGCAGATCGTCTTTCGCCTGTTGCATCGTGCAAAGCTAAGGGCAAAAGCGAATAGCTAAGAGTAAAAAAGAGAAAATGAGTAATAAAGAGCGTGTAAAAAGGCACTTGTTTCTACTCCTTTCCCTCCTTTTCCCCTTCGGCCTCTTAGCCGGTCTCTTATGCTCAACACCAAATTTGTATCTTCGCAAAAATATTCGGGTAAATGTTACAGATAAATTACATACGGCAAAATTCTGCAGCGGTAAAAGAGCGATTGGCACTTAAACATTTTGCTGACCTGTCGGCGATCGACAGGTTACTGGAAACAGACGAGCAGGTTCGCAAACTTAAAACAGCAACGGAAACTTTACAGGCATCCATCAATGCCGCCAGTAAAGAAATTGGTATGTTGATGGGCAAGGGTGAAAAAGATGCTGCTGAAATAAAAAAACAAGAAGTTGCGCAGCGTAAAAATACTTTGCAGGACCTAAGCCAGCAATTGGCTGACGCAGAAAGATCATTGCATGATGAACTGGTTATCTTACCCAACCTTCCGCATAGTTCTGTACCAAAAGGCAAAACACCGGAGGATAATGAAGTGGTGAGAGAAGGCGGTATAAAACCAATACTACCTGCAACTGCAGTCCCACACTGGGATATCATAAAACAATATGACATCGTTGATTTTGAAACGGGCGCCAAATTAACCGGCAGCGGATTCCCCCTTTACAAAGGCAAGGGTGCCAAATTGCAACGGGCATTGATACAATATTTTTTAGATTATAATATCGAAGCAGGATATACAGAATATTTACCGCCCCTGCTGGTGAATGAATCCTCGGCTTACGGTACCGGGCAGTTGCCGGATAAAGAGGGGCAGATGTATCACGCTACTGCGGATAATTTTTACCTGATACCTACATCCGAAGTTCCTTTGACAAATATTTACCGCGATGAGATCATCAAAGAAACGGACCTGCCATTGAAGATGACGGCTTATACACCCTGCTTCAGAAGAGAAGCAGGAAGTTTTGGTGCTGATGTGCGTGGGCTGAACCGGGTACACCAGTTCGATAAGGTGGAGATTGTACAGATCGTGCATCCCGATAATAGTTACCAGGTGCTTGAAGAGATGGTGGTACACGTTGAAAAATTGTTGCAGTCACTGGAACTGCCCTATCGAATTTTGCGCTTATGCGGTGGCGATATGAGCTTTGCTTCTGCACTTACTTATGATTTTGAAGTGTACAGCGCAGCACAACAAAAATGGCTGGAGGTAAGTTCTGTTAGTAATTTTGAAACTTTTCAGACTAACAGGATGAAGATCAGGTTTAAGCCTGCCTCGCCGGCAGACAGGGACGGGGATAATAAAACACAGTTGCTACATTCACTGAACGGTTCTTCCCTGGCATTGCCACGTATTGTAGCCTGCCTGCTCGAAAATAATCAAACCACAAAAGGGATAGCGTTGCCAAACATATTGCATACTTATTTTGGTGCCGCAACCATTGATTAACAAAATTTTCCCGATGTTGAAACATTGGTTTAGGTAAACTTCCTATATTTATATTTCTTAATAACAATAATTTAAAAATCCCAGGATGAAAAAAGTATTCCCGATCGTAGCCTTAACCTTGTTTTTTTGGAGTTGCTCTCACAAAACAACTCCTGCAAAAACAGAAACACCGGCGACTAATACTGGCATGAACACACCTGTAAGTGATAAATCAACTACAACAACATCAACGCCTTCTACAACAACTACCGCTAGTGCAGCAAGCACTACTACTGCCGGTACAAAAACCGCCGAAAGAACGGCTACAGGAACAGATGCGGCAGCAATAGCGGGCCAATCAACCTATAATGCAAAATGCGGCCGTTGCCATGGTTTAAAAGTTGTTGCTGATTATACTGCCGATCGCTGGATAAGCATTATGCAGGTAATGGCGACGAAGGCCAACCTCAGCGATCCGGAAAAGCAAAATGTGCTTGCTTATGTTACAACGAATGCCAAGAAATAACATTTCAACTTTGATCTTCTAATTTCCTGATCCGCTTATTCATCACATAGAACCAGGCAGGAGGAATTAATGCCAGCATCATACTGCCGGGATAACCCGTGGGTAATTGCGGGGCATCATCATGGTGTTGCAATACCTGGTATTTTCGGCTGGCCAGGTAATGATGATCACTGTGGCGGCTCAACTCAAAAAGCATTACCCTGCCTAAAATATGATTGCTGTTCCAGCTGTGCGAGGGCATTGCTCTTTCATATTTCCCTTCACTAATTTCTTTGCGTTGTAATCCGTAATGTTCAATGTAGTTTACGGTTTCCAAAAGTGCAATACCAATGGCTGCGGCACCTAAAAAGTAAAGGGTTACCAGCCAGCCAAACATAAAGAAGATACCAGCCGTAAATAAAAATTGGATGATATGTGCCTGCAACATTTCATTTCTCCAATTCAAAATAACCAGCCCCCGTTTGCTCATTTCTTCATTGGATATTTTCCATGCAGACAAATAGGAAAAAATAACCGTACGGAAATAAAAAGCATACACCGGTTCATTGAGATGCGCACTGCTGGGATCTTTGGGCGTAGCCACATTTTTATGATGGCCTTTATTGTGTTCAATAAAAAAATGAATGTATAAAGAGGTCATCAATAATATTTTCGCCAGGAACTGTTCAAATTTATTTACCCGGTGCCCCAATTCATGTGCCACGTTGATACCAAAAGTGCCGCATAGTAATCCCATGCTCCAGATCCTGCCAACAATTTCCCACCAGTACAGTCCGCCTGTTCTCATTGAACTTAAGAACGTGTACAAAGCAATGAATTGCAGTATTACAATAATATATAGCAGGTAATCATATACCCGGTCTTTTTTTATCATTTCTTCTTCTGCCGTAGGAATATTTTTTGCATTGGGTTTGATAAAAAGTTCGGCCAGTGGCAATACTATCCAGGCAAAAAGCATCGGGCTCCAGGTAAGCCAGCCCCGTTGGGTAAATGCCAGCCAGGCCAGCACATATATTATTACCGGGCACAGGTATTTAAAGGCTTTGATGCTCATGTATGCAAATTACTAAATAAGGGAAGAAGTTAAGGAGTTGATGTTCCATGGCCTGTAATTCGCATCAGACAAGTATGTCTTTAATACGGGATCTTTCAATAATTAAAAACGTAAAGTGCTCGCTCTCATCAGGAGAGGGTTGGGGAGAGGCCAAAATCACGTTAAATTTTTACATTGTGCATAACCCGCCCGGCCTTTCATCAATAATACATTAAACTTTGCGTTATAAAACCGGTCTTACATCGGTTCTATTGGTCAATCTATAAATCTTCTATACACCATGGCTGTATCCAATCGTTTAAAAAATCAACACCTGTTGTGGCGCTCCGCTTTTGGCCCAATGGCCGAAAATGCTGCCGATCTTGATAATATCTCTCAAAAAAAACTATGGGAGCTTTTGCTGAATACCTCCGCTAAAAAGCCAGATAAAATTGAAGTGGCCCAGAATTTAGTAGATGGTTTCTTCAAAGGGATAAAAGACGTGAGCGATATGGCCAACCTTCAAAAAAGGGAATTGAGTGCCGATCAGAAAAAGCAGATACAGCAACAATCAAGAGAAGACCTTAAGAACCTCAACCTTCGCTGGCTGGGCGAATTGATCAATAGCGAAGCACAACTGAGAGAGAAAATGAGCCTCTTCTGGCATGGGCATTTTGCCTGTCGTGTCATCAATAGTTATTACCAGCAGGAATTATTGCAGGTGATAAGGGAGAATGCATTAGGTAATTTTAAAGACCTTTTAAAAGAAGTAAGCAAAAGCCCTTCCATGCTGCAGTTCTTAAATAACCAGCAAAATAAAAAACAACACCCCAATGAAAACTTTGCCCGTGAAGTGATGGAACTCTTTACCATGGGCAGGGGAAACTATACCGAAAATGATGTGAAGGAAGCCGCAAGAGCATTTACAGGCTGGGGTTTTAACCTGCAGGGTGATTTTGTTTTCAGGAGAAACCTGCATGATGACGGCAGCAAAACGGTGCTGGGCAAATCAGGGAATTTTGAAGGAGATGATATTATTAACCTGCTGCTTCAACAAAAACAAACCGCTAGGTTCATCACTAAAAAGATATATAGGTATTTTGTGAATGATACGGTGGATGATGCAAAAGTAGAATGGCTAAGTGACCGCTTTTATAAAAATGATTACGACATTAAAAAATTACTGGAAGATATTTATACCAGTGATTGGTTTTATGATGAAAAAAATATCGGTACCAGGATAAAATCTCCCATTGAATTGCTGGCTGGTATCAGAAGGCTGTTACCAATGGAAATGCAAAATGACCAGGCACAATTATTATTTCAACGCACATTAGGGCAAATATTATTTTACCCGCCCAATGTGGCAGGATGGCCAGGCGGCAAGAACTGGATCGATAGCAGCTCTTTGATGCTGCGGCTACGTATTCCACAGATCATTACCGCAAATGAAGCATTGGATATCCGCCCCAAAACGGATGATGATGCAGCGATGGGACAAATGATGGATGCCAATATGAAAAAATTGCAGGATACAGTTAAAGGCGGCACCGCCACGGTAGACTGGACCGCAGTAAATAAAATATTTGAAAAAGTGCCGAGAGAAAATTTACTGCAAAAGATCTCCGCCACTGTGCTACAAACAAAAAGCCAGGTGAGCAATAAAATACTGGATAAATACCTGAATAACGAAAGCAGGGAAAACTATATTAAGAGCGCTGTCGTAAATTTAATGAGTACACCCGAATACCAGTTATGTTAATTATAAATGATGAATTAAGGATTATGAACCAGGTAAAACAAGACTGCCTTCATTCATAATTCATAATTCAAATTCAAAATTTATTTTATGGTTATTAAAAGAAGAGAATTTCTACAAGTGGGCTCACTTGCCACAGCCTCCTTCATGCTGCCTAAGTTCTTAAAGGCGTTTGAAAAACCAATGATGGTGCCACCGGGCAATAAAGTGGTAGTGGTCATTCAATTCAGTGGAGGCAATGATGGATTGAATACCGTGATCCCGGTACGAAATGATATTTATTACAGGGAACGGCCCAAGTTGGGAATTGAAAAGGATAAATCATTACTGATAACAGATGAGGTAGGATTGAACCCCGCATTGGAAGCTTTTAAGGGTTTGTACGACGACGGAAGCCTTGCTATCATGAACAGTGTTGGTTATCCCAATCCCGATCGTTCTCATTTTCGCAGCATGGATATCTGGCAAAGCGCCAGTGCAAGTAACGAGTACGTGTACACGGGCTGGCTGGGCCGCTACCTGGATGCGCAATGCAAGGGATGTGATAAGCCAACGCAGGCAATGGAAATGGATGATGTGCTGAGTATGGCGTTGAAAGGAGAAGAGAGCAAAGGCCTAGCTTTTAAAGATCCCAAGCGTTTATTCAACAGCGCAACCGGAAAATATTTTAAGGACATTGACAGTGATCACCAGAAAGGAGAGGAGACCATTGATTATTTATACAAGACCATGAGTGAAACACTCAGCAGTGCTGAATATATTTACCAACAAAGCAAGGCGCATCCTTCCGCTGAAACTTATCCCGGTACCGAATTGGGAAAAGACCTGAAGACGATCGCATCACTGATCTTTTCTGATATCAATACCAAGGTATATTATGTAAGCCTGGGAAGTTTTGATACACACGTGAACCAGGACAACCAGCAGAAACGCCTGTTCACTGAACTGAATGATGCGGTAAAAGCTTTTACTGCCGATCTGAAAAAGAACAACCGTTTCCAGGATGTGATGATGATGACCTTCTCCGAATTTGGCAGACGGGTTTCACAAAATGCAAGTGGCGGAACCGATCATGGCACGGCCAACAATATGTTCTTCATCAGCGGAGGGCTGAAAGAAAAGGGGGTGTTAAATGCCATGCCCGACCTTGCCGACCTGGGCGATGGTGACCTGAAATACAAGGTAGATTTTAAAAGCGTGTATGCCACGGTGTTAAACAAATGGCTGGGTGCAGATGATAAAACGATACTGGGTAAACAATTTGATCATTTGAATTTTATATAGAATGATTTTAAAACCACGGTGGCCTTTATAAAATAAAAGGGCTGTTCGGTAAGAACAGCCCTTTTATAATTCACTTATAATACAACTACTTGATGCCGTGCATCATTTTCCTTAATTTAAAAGAGAGGATAAAAAGTATTACTGCGGCAACGCCGGAGAAACCTACAAATATCATAAAATAAGTATGAAGGTTATCAATAGTAATACCCAGGAATACCGGGTGCGGCGCTGTAGATTTAGGATCGGGATAAAGAGAACTCATGGTTCCTGCCAGTTTATTACCGGTAGCGATAGCCATGAACCATATTCCCATCATTAAGGATGTAAATCGCCCGGGCGCCAGCTTATTTACCATTGATAAACCAATTGGGCTTAAAAATAATTCACCCACCGTGTGTAAAAAATAAAGGCCAGTGAGCCATAGGATACTCACTTTTACCAATGGATCGCCTGTAGTGCCAAATCCAATGAATAGGAAACCAAGGGCAAGGAAACCCAGGCCCATAGCTTGTTTCATTGGTGCTGGTGGTTCAAATCCTTTTTTCGCAAGCTTGCCCCATAACATCGCAAAGACAGGAGCAAGTATAACAATAAAGCCGGCATTAAAACTCTGAAAATAACTGGCGGGCATTTGCCACCCGAAAACAGTACGGTTAGTTTGTTCATCTGCAAAAAATGTTAAGGAGGCTCCGGCCTGTTCAAAACACATCCAGAAGAAAATAACGAAGAGCATGATAATAACCACTACCCATAACCTGTCTTTTTCAATTTTTGTAAGGGAGCGGTCTGTAAGGATCGCAAAGGGCAAACATAAAGTCATTCCATAGATGGCAGAACCCCAGAAATCAACTTTAAGAACAAAGTGTATCAATGAAAAAGCACCTGCAATGCAACATAACAAGGTAATGATCTGCGTAGCGCTGAAGCCGGATTTACCTGTTTCCGAAACAGCAACGTCCTTGAGTTTATTAGGTTCAACACCTAATGGAACACCTGTGGCAGAAACTACATATTTGTCTTTGGTAAAATAAAAGATAACAAGGCTGATGAGCATACCCACACCTGCAGAAAAGAAACCCCATTTGAAATCCACGTTTTCTCCAAGGTATCCGCAAACCAGCGGTGCTAGAAAAGCACCAGCATTAATACCCATGTAAAATATAGTATAAGCAGAATCTTTTTTGCTGTTATCACCCTCTGGGTACAATTGTCCCACCATTGTTGAAATATTGGGTTTAAAAAAACCGTTTCCGAAGATCAGGAAACCCAACCCTGTCCACAATAAAGTAGTAGCCATTGCAGATCCTGATGCAAGCGAAGCGCAACTAAAAAGTAAGAACTGGCCTGCAGCCATTAATATTCCACCAACAAAAATAGATTTACGGTTACCCCAATAACGGTCTGCTACATACCCCCCGATCAATGGTGTTAAGTAAACCAGGCCTGTATAACTACCATAAATATTGGAGGCGTAAGCCTTGTCAAACAAGAGCTTGTCTGTCATAAAAAGTACAAAGATGGCTCTCATGCCATAGTAGCTGAATCTTTCCCAGAATTCTGTGGCAAATAGTACGTATAATCCTTTTGGATGCCCTTTTTTGATTACTTGATCACTCATGTGTAATAGTTTTAAGTGCTTGTTTGTTTGGTTTTAATATCTCAAAATAGTGAAATTCTCTTTAGTAATGCCAAAATCGGCAGACCAATTTTAAAAAGATACGTTAAGAAAAAGGTATATGTAAACGCCGTTTGTAAAAATAATGTGGAAAATAAACGGGGAGAACTTTAAATTCGTGGACCGGAGCTTACTAATTTCTAACCCCATTTACAGATGAACATACTTTTAATTGGCTCGGGCGGAAGAGAACATGCATTCGCCTGGAAGATAAAACAAAGTGATCTTTGCAGCCAGTTATTTATTGCGCCGGGTAATGCAGGCACTTCCTCCCTTGGTACGAATGTGGCAATTGCAACAACAGATTTTGAATCATTGGCAGCACTCTGTGTTGAACAAAACATCGGTATTGTTTTGGTTGGGCCAGAAGAACCACTTGTGAAAGGTATCTATGATTTTTTTAAGAATCGAAAGGACACACAAAAAATCGGAGTGATCGGCCCGTCACAAGCAGCGGCACAACTGGAAGGCAGCAAGGCATTTGCAAAGGCCTTTATGCACCGGCACCAGGTACCAACGGCTGCTTACCAGGAATTTACTGTTGATAATTATGCAAAAGGCATTGATTACATAAAAGGGCACGCGTTACCGATAGTATTAAAAGCGGATGGCCTTGCTGCAGGAAAAGGCGTGATCATTTGTCAGAATCACCTGGAAGCATTATCTGAATATGAATTGATGATACATCGTGCCAAATTCGGCGAAGCCGGGAAGAGGGTAGTTGTAGAGGAATTTTTAACTGGCATAGAACTAAGCGTTTTTGTACTGACCGATGGTGAGAATTATGTATTACTTCCTGAAGCGAAAGATTATAAACGGATCGGGATTGGTGACACAGGGCTCAATACCGGTGGTATGGGAGCAGTAAGCCCTGTTCCTTTTGCAGACGATGCCTTTTTGCAGAAAGTAAAAGAAAGGATCATTGAACCAACCCTTGCAGGATTAAAAAAAGACAAACTCGTTTACAAAGGCTTTATTTTCTTTGGATTGATGAACAATGAAGGAGAGCCCGGCGTGATCGAATACAATTGCCGGATGGGCGACCCGGAAACAGAAGCGGTGATGCCCCGCATCAAAAACGACCTGGTGCAATTACTGATCGCAACATCACAGCAACGGTTAAACGAAATTGTAATAGAAACTGATGAACGGTCGGTGGCTACCGTGGTGGCAGTTAGCGGTGGTTATCCGGGTGACTATGAAAAAGGAAAAGTGATCCTTGGCCTTGGAGGGAATATTTTGGAAGACAGTATTGTTTTCCAGTGTGGTACAAAACACGAAGAAGAACACATTGTAACAAACGGAGGCAGGGTATTAACAGTAACTTCTTTTGGCAACACCATTGCAGAAGCTGCAGAACAATCTAATTACATGCTGGAACAACTGTATTTCGACGACATATATTTCAGGACCGATATCGGGTATGAGTTCAGGTAAGTGAACGCCACTTTTTACAGTTGTGATAATTTTCTTTTACGCCCAACCTTCCATTCACGATGGTATAACTAACATTACCGGGTATACGAAATTTATTCGCACCGCTGCATAATGCGTAATACCGGAACTAATAAATTTAGTAAAACCCTGTAAAAGCCCCTCTTTTCCCAAATCCAGGCATTGATAAATTTTCCATAAAATGTTGAAAAATAAAGAGTTTGCCGTTGTTAATTCAAATAATTTCCACCAACTTTGCTCACATTAATTACAATGCCGTTACACTTTTAAATATGGGCCTTTTTAACTTTTTTACACAGGAAATCGCGATAGACCTCGGTACTGCAAATACCCTCATTATACATAACGATGAAGTAGTGGTCAATGAACCGTCGATCGTAGCGCTCGACCGGAATAATCCAAAAAATATTTTAGCCGTGGGCAAAAAGGCATTGATGATGCATGAAAAAACCCACGAAAGCATCAGAACCGTTCGGCCGCTAAAAGATGGCGTGATAGCCGATTTCAATGCTGCAGAGCTGATGATACGGGAGATGATAAAAATGATCTATCCCAAAAAGCCACTCTTTGCCCCAAGTTGGCGGATGATGATCTGCATTCCCAGCAGCATTACCGAAGTAGAGAAACGTGCCGTAAGGGATAGCGCCGAACAGGCCGGTGCCAAAGAGGTTTACCTGATCCATGAACCCATGGCAGCAGCCTTGGGTATAGGTATCGACGTGGAAGAGCCGGTGGGAAATATGATCATTGATATCGGAGGCGGTACCACGGGCATCACCGTAATTGCCCTTGCAGGTATCGTTTGCGATCAAAGTATTCGTATTGCGGGTGATGAATTCACAGCCGACATCATGGAAGCTTTGCGTCGTTATCACAGTTTACTGATCGGCGAAAGAACTGCCGAACAAATAAAGATCCAGGTAGGAGCCGCAATGAAAGACCTTGATAATCCACCCGATGATATCCCGGTAAACGGACGTGACCTGGTAACCGGCATTCCAAAACAGGTAATGGTAAGCTACCAGGAAGTGGCCGAAGCACTGGATAAAAGTATCTTTAAAATTGAAGAGGCCATTTTAAAAGCGCTTGAAACTACTCCACCCGAACTGGCTTCCGATATTTATCGCCGTGGTTTATACATTACCGGTGGTGGTGCATTGTTGAGGGGTTTGGATAAAAGACTCAATGCAAAGATCAAATTACCGGTGCATGTTGCAGATGATCCGCTTAAAAGCGTGGTTCGCGGTACCGGTATTGCACTGAAGCATTATGACAGGTATCCATTTGTAATGCGCTAATCAGATAGTCGCAAGTCGGTAGCCAGCCTGTCCAATAGGCAGGTCGGGAGTTGACAAATGGCTATCAACTACCAACTAATAACTATTAACTCTTCCCCCGGTGCGTAATATCTTTCTCTTCATCCGCCGCTATTTCAACTTTCTCTTTTTCCTGTTGCTGCAGGGATTCAGTATTTATTTAATTGTTCATTACAGTTTGTACCATAAAGCAATGTTTAGCTCAACAGTTAACCAGTTAACGGGTAAAATAAATGCACAATACAATAAGGTGGAATATTATTTCCAGTTAAAAAAAACAAACGACTCACTTGTTAAGGCAAATGAGAACCTGTACAATAAACTAAAAGCAGATTTTGAATTGCCGGATACCACCACTAAAACATTGATCGACTCCATCCGGGTTGATTCACTTGAACATTTCAGGAAGTATAATTATTTCAATGCCAAAGTGGTGGCAAATTCTGTTGTTGCACAAAATAATTTCATTGTATTGGGAAGGGGCACCGCACAAAACCTTACAGAAGGAATGGGTATCATTGATCCCAATACCGGCGTAGTGGGCATCATTACAGATGTTAGCAAAGACTATGCAGTAGTGATGAGCCTTTTGCACAAAGACAGTCATATCAGCGGCAAACTAATGCATGGCGGCGAAACCGGTACACTCAGTTGGGATGGTAAAACACCCAATATTGTCACACTCTCAGGCATACCCAAAAGCGCCAAAGTGGCCAGGGGCGATACCATCATTACAAGTGGGTTCAGTACCAGCTTTCCTAAAGGGATGCTGATCGGTTACGTAGACGAGATCATCGCTGAAAAAAGTACCAATAATTATTTACTGAAGTTAAGGTCGGCAGCAAATTTTTATAGTCTTGAATTTGTATATGCTATCGAAAATAAACAAGCAGAAGACATCAATAAATTACTGGACAAAGCAAAAAAACAAACCCAGTAAGCGTAATTTTTTGAATGAGCACCTTAGTTAAAAATATCATCCGCTTTGCATTCTTCATCCTGGTACAGGTTTTTGTACTGGACAGGATACACCTGCACCAGATGATAACACCCTATATTTATTTCCTTTTTATTTTATGGCTACCCTTCCGGATGGGGCGCACCTGGCAAATGCTGATCGCATTTATGTTGGGATTTGCGATGGACAGTTTCAGGCATCATCCGGGCTTTCATACTGCAGCTTGTGTGCTGATCGCTTACCTGCGACCTTTCCTGATCAATCTTTTAATTCCACAGGAAGGTGCTGATACCAATTATGAAGAACCATCTATTAAAAGTATGGGCGGCATGATCCCCTATCTTGTCTTCAGTGGCGTGCTTACCTTTGTTCATCATGCCTGGTTGTTCTTACTGGAAGCCTGGCAGTTCGGGAACATCTGGTATTTTTTGGTGAAAACGTTATTGTCAACAGCAGTGAGCATGGTATTGATCATTATCACGGAATTATTATTTGTGCGAAAACAAAAATTTAAAACGAATACCATCTAGTGCGAACAACTATAAACTCATAACTTTTAACGCTCAACTAACCAGTGTCCGTATTTAACCAGTCTAGAAAAAATGTGATCATGCTTGTCTTCATTGGCATGTTTCTCGTTATTATTATACAACTGGCCAATCTACAGCTATTTTCCTCTAAATACAGGATACAGGCAGATGACCAGGGTACATTCCGGAAAGTGATCTATCCTGATCGGGGTATTGTATACGATCGTAAAGGAAAAGCCATCTTACAAAATACCACCATTTATGACCTGATGGTGATTCCCGGGAAGATAAAAGGTACCGACACCACGGCTTTGTGTAATATCCTGAATATCGATACTGCGGAATTCAAAAAACGTATCGTCAATGCGATTGTAAAAAATAAAAGCTTTCGCCCTTCTGTTTTTGAAGCCTTGCTGAGCAATGAAAAAATGGCAAAGTTCCAGGAGAACATGTTCAAATTTGCGCCCGGTTATTACCTGCAGGAACGTTCCATCAGGGATTATCCTTTTGATGCCGGCGGTAATATCCTTGGTTACCTGGGGGAAGTAGATTCCAATGTTTTAAAGAATCCAAAATATGAAGGATACCTTATTGGTGATTATATTGGTAAAGTAGGATTAGAAAAGAGTTATGAAAAAGTATTGATGGGCCAACGGGGTATTGAATTATGGAAAAGAGATAATAAGAACCGCCTTACAGAACGCATTGAGAATGGAAAATATGATACGATCGCCATTGCAGGCCAAAACATGCATTCCTCCATTGATATTGAATTGCAGGCGCTGGGAGAAAAATTAATGGAGAATAAACTGGGATCCATCGTAGCTATAGATCCAAAAACGGGGGGTATACTGGCCATGGTGAGCAGTCCAACTTTTAAACCTAAACTATTAACGGGTGCAGAAAGAAAAAAGCATATTGCAGAATTATTATTGAATCCTGCTTTGCCATTATTGAACAGATCGGTTGGTGCAAGTTATTCGCCGGGTTCTACCTTTAAAACATTACAGGCATTGGTAGCATTACATGAAGGAGTGATCAATACCCATTTCACCGTTTCATGCTCAGGTGCTTTTTATGGTTGCGGTGGCGGTAATCCAATGAAATGCCTTGACCGTGGAACCTTTGATCTGCGAGGTGCCATAACGGTATCGGATAATACTTATTTCGCTACGGTTATGCAAAGGGTCATTAATAATCCAAAATACCCGAATGTAGACAGTAGCCTGGCAGCCTGGGACCGGTACATGTATGCATTTGGGCTGGGGCATAAATTAGGGGTTGATGTGCCTTCAGAAAAAAGAGGGACGATACCAACGCCCGCATACTTCAATAATCCAAAGGTCTATGGTCCGGGTAAATGGGGTTATTGCAATTTCCGTTCTGTAAGTATCGGACAGGGGGAAGTGGATGTTACGCCCATCCAGGTTGCGAATGAAATGGCCTACATTGCCAATAAGGGCTGGTATAAGATCCCGCATTTAATAGATTCCATTGAAGGCGGCGATAAATATGATATGTTGTCGAAATTCAAAGAGAAGAACAGTACCATTGATATTCCTGATAGTGTATTTGAAGTAGTGCATGATGGCATGCAGAATGTGGTTGATAGGGGAACAGGCGGTGCGGCAAAAGTTGCGGGGATCACCATCTGTGGCAAAACGGGTACGGTTGAAAATTATTACAGGGGTGTTAAGCAACCCAACCACGCATTTTTCTGTGGCTTTGCTCCAAGGGAAAATCCAAAGATTGCGATCATGTGCGTAGTGGAGAACAGCGGACGTTTTGGTGGCACTTATGCGGCACCGATAGTTGGATTGATGATCGAAAAATATTTAAAGGACTCGATCACAGACGAAAGGCGTTTGGCAAAGATCGAGCAGCTTTCGAAATTGAATTTAATACCACCGCGGATATTCAGGGAGCTGAACCGGCAGGACTCGCTGATGCACTCAAAAGATTCGGCGTACTTAATTGAAAAAGGCTATATACATGTCATAAAGGATACGATAGGACTGGATGACCAGGATGAAGAAGATGCATTGGATAAGATCAAAAAAGATAAGGAAACAAATAAACAGCCTAAAAAAGACAGCAGTAATACCAACTTAAAAGATAAGCAACAGGCCATATTGCCTGAAGAAAAAAAGAAAGGGGGAATAAGGGATTCATTAAAAGAGCACCAATAGTAACCGGCACCATGTATCAAAAAAAAGCATCTATATCAAAAGGGATCGATTGGGTAATGATCGCCCTCTATGCACTTATTGGAGTGATAGGATTGCTTTGCATTTTTTCGGTGGAATACAGGGCCAATGATAATGTGGTACAGAACCTCCTGGGATTCAAGAAGAATTACAGCAAGCAATTATTTTATTTCGGCGCCTGTTGCCTGCTGGCTATTTTTATTTTATTAACGGATAGTAAATTATTTACGGCAACTGCAAATCTTTCTTACCTCGTTGGCATTGTACTGATCCTTGCCACTTTTGTAGTGGGAAAAGAGATCAAGGGTTCCAAAAGCTGGATACCATTGGGGTTCATGAACCTTCAGCCCGTAGAATTGTGTAAAATATTCACCGCGTTGGCAGTAGCAAAATATTTGTCGATGCCCGAAATGGATTTTCGAAGGCCCCAATCGCAGCTGATCGCAGCGGCTATTGCATTTGCCCCTGCAGTGTTGTCTGTTTTGCAGGGAGAAACCGGGCTTGCACTTGTATATTTTGCTTTTTTAATTCCGATGTACCGGGAAGGGTTGCCACCGGGTTATCTCGTTGGTGGCATTGCAATCTCCATTCTGCTGGTGATCTCCCTATTGTTTCACACAAAGACCCTGTTGATCGCATTTACGGCACTTGCTGTTGTACTTATTTATTATTTCCGCAGAAGAATAAAACGTAACAGCCGTTTATTGTTAATGATCGCCTGTTGCTGGGCATTCTGTTCTGGATTTGTTGGAGTGGGAGTTCCCTTTATGTTTAAACATGTTTTTAAAAAATACCAGGCCGATAGGATATTCAGCATGGTAGGTGTTGATAATCCCTTTACCAATGAAACTACTGCTGATCTCAATAATTCTGAAGAAGCAAAATCAAAGCAGCGAAAGAATGAGCAACAGAATTATAATGTGAAGCAATCCAAGATCGCCATCGGGTCTGGCGGCTTTTTTGGAAAAGGTTTTTTAAAGGGTACTCAAACGCAGGGTGATTTTGTACCTGAACAGCATACCGATTTTATTTTTACATCCGTTGGTGAGAATTTTGGATTCTGGGGCAGCGCTTTGTTGATGTTCCTGTACCTTGGTCTGTTATTACGTATCATTAAAATTGCGGAGCGACAGCGAAGTACATTCAGCAGGGTGTATGCGTATTCGGTAGCAGGCATTGTCTTTTTTCATGTGGCGGTAAATATTTGTGTTACCATTGGACTTGCGCCGGTGATCGGTATAACCTTACCGCTGATGAGTTATGGAGGCTCTTCTTTGTTAACTTTTACCGTACTGCTTTTTATTTTAATTAAACTGGATGCCGACAGGCAGATGGTGTTAAGATAAAAAATATCCCACAAAAGTACAAGGCCGGAAAGTATTTTCCTGTGCCCTTAGCGACTTTGTGGAGAAAAAATAACCTGGCAATGAAAATAATTCCATTAAGTGAAGGAGCATTCACAATAGACGGGACAAAAAAATTTCTTCCTTTCGATCTTGTAAAAGATAATTTACAGCATCGGTCAACCGGAAGTTTACTGGTAGAGATACAGCCCTTTGCCATCATTACTTCAAAAGATATTATTGTAATTGATACGGGTTTGGGTTTTACCAATGCATCGGGCACTTTGCAGATACATCAGAATTTATTGGATAACGGGATTAACCCGATGGATGTTAACAAGGTTTTGCTGAGTCATCTGCACAAAGATCATGCGGGCGGTATTAGTATAGAAGATACCATGCTGCAACAACATTTTTTCAGCTTTCCCAATGCAACTTATTTCGTGAACAAAGATGAACCGGATTATGCTTTGCAGAAAGGCAAGCCCTCCTACATGACAGATGATTTTAATGTTCTGTCAAACTCGGATAAAGTACATTATTTGCAGGGAGACGGGATGATCGATAATTATATCAGCTATCATGTAACCGGTGCCCATTGCCCCTTTCACCAGGTATTTTGGATAGAAGAAAATGGAGAAAAGATATTCTTTGGCGGAGACGTTGCCCCGCAATTACAGCAGATGAAAAGTAAATTCATCGCCAAGTATGATTTTGATGGAAGAAAATGCATGGAGCTACGCAGGCAATGGTGGGAGCAGGGGAGAGAAGAAAAGTGGACGTTTTTATTTTATCATGATATCAAGGCCCCAATTTTTCGATTTGGTGATTAGTTGATTAAATACGGTCCAAAATTGAGTTACATCATCACCTCTTCAAATTGGAGCATCACCAAATCCTTAAATTATCTTATCCTATGCAGGTAATCATTATTCATGAACTGCTTTTGAATATCTTTCAGGTCTCTTAAAATACTGGCGTCTACCAATGTACCTTCTGTTTCCAGTAAAAAACCACCGATCAATTCACTCCTTACCTGTGTTTCGATCTCAAAGGTCTGACCCGTTTTTACGGCAGCCCTCACATTTGCCATAATGGTTTCCCTGATCTCATCGGTCATTGGTTCTGCTGTAGTGATCTTTACTTTATAGATATTCCTTAGTTTATTGAACTGGTCGATATAAGCTGTAACGATCTCGGGTAAATTAATTTCCCTGGCCTTACGTACCAGTAATTGTATGAATGCAGTGGTTAACTTACTCACCCTTTCTTTTGAAATGGATTCAATGATCTTTTCTTTGGCGGTTGGCTTAATGATGGGGCTGCGCAATACGGCAACAAAATCGGGATTGCTTTTGCAGATGCTATGCAGCCATTTCATATCGGTGCATACAGCATCTACCTGGTTTTGCTCGATCGCAAGATCCAGTAAACTTTTTGCGTACCTGCCTGCTAAACGTGGATTCTTCATTTCTTCAATTTGAAAATTTGGTGATTTGAAAATTGAAGATGTTTTATAATTGACCCATCTTCAAATTGTCAAATTAATTTAGTTTTACTTCCTGCGCCAGTTGTTTAATATATTCTTCCTGTGTAGCTTTATTGCTTAATTCCCTGCGTAATACTTTTTCACTTACTTCTATCACTAAATTTCCTACCTGGTTCTTTATTTCTGTCAATGCTGCCATTTTCTGGTGATTGATGGAAGCCTGTGCATCGGTAATGATCTTGGCTGCCTGCGTCTTTGCTTCTTCTTTTGCATCAGCGATCATTTTGTCTTTTGTTTCTTTGGCTTCTTTCAACATCGTAGCTCTTTCTTCACGCGCCTGCGCAAGGATGGCCTCATTGTCGTTTTTCATCTGGGCCATTTCCAGTTTTATTTTTTCGGCTGTTGCCAGGGAATCGGCAATGGTCTTTTCCCTTTTAGCCAAGCCACCAATGATAGCAGGCCATGCGAATTTTTTCAGTAAGAAAAAAACGATGAGGAAGGCTAACAGGGTCCATAATATGAGGCCAAGAGCCGGTGTAAGTAATTGCATACGATCTATTTTAAATAAAATCTAACAGTTCAATATTGAGCCACTGTACAAGAGTGCGACGCCAATGAAGTTTAATAGCAGCACTAATGCCGGGTTCAAAAAATTTAAAAATACTGCATCCTCCGTCCTGTACTTCGGATGCAGTAAGGTTCTTAAAGCACCATCGCTAAGAAGCCGATGATAATTGCAAACAATGCTGCTCCCTCTACCAATGCGGCAGTAAGGATCATGTTGCTGCGGATATCATTGATCGCTTCCGGCTGGCGTGCAATTGATTCCAATGCACCCTTACCGATCTGGCCAATGCCAATACCAGCGCCAATAGCACCTAAACCGGCACCAATAGCACCACCTGCATTTGCCAGCGGTGTGCTTAACATTACATTCAATAAATCCATGATTCTGATTTTATATTGGTTAAAAAAAACTTAAGTCAATTTAATTATGCATGTGCATGTTCTGCGTCATGCCCGCCTTCAAATGCCTGCCCGATAAATACAGCTGTTAAAATAGTAAAAATGAATGCCTGTAAAAATGCTACCAGCACTTCAATGAAATAAATGAAAATGGTAAAGGCGATAGAGAACGGTGCAAAACCCCAACCGATGTATTGGTTCAACGCTGCCATGATAAAGATCAAAGAGATCAAACAAATGATCAGGATATGCCCTGCTACCATGTTCGCAAACAACCTGATCATTAATGCAAAAGGCTTGGTGAATATCCCCAAAATTTCTACCGGTACCAAAATCACTTTCACCCAACCCGGTACACCGGGAGGATTAATGATATGCATCCAGTAATGTTTGTTGGTGCTGAACAATATCACAATAAATGAAATGATCGCCAACACAAATGTAAAAGCAATATTACCGGTAACGTTTGCTGTGCCGGGTATCAGGCCAACGATATTATTGATAAGGATAAATAAAAATACGGTTAACAAATAAGGCAGGTACTTATTGCTTTTAGCACCTAAATTTGGTTTCGCAACTTCGTCATTCACAAAGTTCACGATGGTTTCCATGGTGTTTTGCATTCCTTTTGGAGCAGAGGTGATGCCTTGTCCTGTTCCATAACGCCTGGCCACCCTAATCAAGATAACAACCAGCAAGGTTAGTGCCAGTAACATTTGCACCACGTTGCGGCTTAATGAAAAATCGTAGACGGTAACGGTTGGATCAATTTCGCCTGCATCATTCACTGCTACGATCTGCCCGGCGGTATATTTTGAACGGTCTAGTTTTAATTCATCAATTTTTTCATTCGTGATCAATCCATACCCCTTATAATTTTCTTCACCATGATGAAATTGGGATGACATGAAGCAGGAAACCCCTTTTCCTTTTGCATAAACAATGACCGGCAACGGAATGGTAGCGTGATGTTCTTTTCCTTCGGCATCTTTATAAGAGAGAAAATGAAATTCATGGGCATCCATGATATGGCCAAAGATCACTTCGTTGGCATCAAATATCTTCTTTTCTTTAGCTGGCTCCTTTGGCCCGTCGGTTTGGGCAATTGTGGGAGTAGAAAAAATCAGTAACCCCAGGCTAAAAACCGCTACCAGCAATGATTTGATGCTCTTTATGACCATGTCGTACCTTAAATTTGCCGCAAAGATAAGGATGGGGGGGCGATTTTAAAAATCGGAGGCTAGAAATATGAAAATTTGGTGATTTGGCGATGAAGGTGAATAAATCCGCTATTATCATCAAATCAGCCAATTATCAAATCATCAAATCACTTTTTCCTGTTTTTCAAACTGCATCTTATGCAACTGGAAATAAAAACCCTGCTTTATCAGTAACTCTTCGTGGGTTCCCATTTCCTTTATTTCTCCTTTGTCAAGCACCATTATTTTACCAGCCTTGCGGATGGTGCTGAGGCGATGTGCAATAACGATAGAGGTACGGCCAGCGATCAATTGCTCAATGGCATGCTGGATGAGCCCTTCGCTTTCGGTATCTACCGATGAAGTGGCTTCATCCAATATCAGTATCGCCGGGTTATATAATAATGCCCTTACAAAAGAAAGCAATTGACGCTGGCCCAGGGAAAGTGTAGCGCCCCGTTCCATTACATTGTAATCATAGTCGCCAGGCAATTGCATGATAAAATCATGGATGCCGATCAGTTTGGCGGCCCTTATCACTTCTTCTTTTTTTATATCGGGGTTGCGCAATGTTACATTGTCCATCACAGAACCGCTGAATAAAAATACATCCTGCAGCACTACGGCTATTTTACTCCGCAATGCTTCGAGGCGATAAGTTTCAATATCCTTATCATCAATGGTGATGCTGCCTTTTTGAATATGGTAGAGCCGGTTCAACAAGCTGATGATGGAAGTTTTACCGCTGCCGGTATGCCCTACAATGGCCAGGGTTTCACCTGCATTGATGGAAAAGGAGATATCTTTTAAAACATAATTGTCATTGCTGTATGCAAACCAAACATTTTTAAATTCAACACTTCCTTTCATTGCTTGTGGTGTATAAGTGCCATCGTTTATGGTGGTGTCTTCATTATCCAATACTTTAAAAACCCGTTCACTCGCTATCATGCCCATTTGCAGTACATTGAATTTATCTGCGATCACCCTTAGCGGCCTGAACAGGAGATTGAGGCACATGATGAATGAAGTGATGACTCCCGCGATTTTTTCTGCCTGCCCTGGTTTTACCACATCCTTGGCAGCCCACCAAACCAATAAGCCAATGGACAATGCCATTACCAACTCTACTATCGGAAAAAAAATAGAGTATGCGAAAATAGCCTTGATATTGGCATTGCGGTGTTCCTTGTTAATACTGTTGAATTTTTTGAATTCCCTTTTTTCTGCAGCAAATACCTGCACCACGCTCATGCCCGTGATATGCTCCTGTACAAATGCATTGAGATTGGCCACTGCATTACGGACACGTATAAATGATTTGTTAACGCTTTCTTTAAAAAAATAAGTAGCGATGATGAGTAAAGGAAAGGGTGCCAGGCACACAAGTGTTAATTGCCAATCCACAAAGAACATATAGGTTAAAATAGAAAAAATGGAGAGCAGGTCTGCAATGATAGGGATCAGGCCGTCACTAAAAATGTCATTGATGGATTCAATGTCATTGATAGTTCTTGTAGTGAGTGTGCCAATGGGCGTTGTATCGTATTGTGATAAATTAAGGTGAAGGATTTTATCATAGGTACTTACCCGCAGGTCCTTTACCACGCTTTGTCCCAGCGATGCCGTAAGGAAAGTGAAGAAGAAACGGCCACCCGTTTCAATCAATAATAATACGATCTGTATCACCGTGACCTCAATGATAAAAGCGCCGGGAGTATTCAAAAAAAAGGGTTTTAGATTTCCTTTGATACCGTCATTAATGGTCATCTGAATTAAAAAAGGCCGGATAGGTGCAATTACTGCCAGTATAACGGAAAGCAGTAAGGACCCATAAAATTTATTTTTATAAGGAGCGGCAAAATGAAAAACCCTTTTCAGTAATGAAAAATTAAAGATCTTTTTTTTTGCACCGGTAGCGTCACTCATGAAGCAAAGTTAGTTGTTTGGGGTTTTACGGGAATGCCGTTTAAAGAAAAATTGATATTGCGGATTGTTCATCGCCTATGGTTCATAACGCATAGTTCATAGTTAATGCAACAGTACAATTAACCTCACTTCCCTTCCATTTTTGTACCATATGCCTTTAGAAAAATAACGCCCAGGTTCTTGTAAGGAGGAACATAATCATCCCAGGAATCTCTTGTTGATGCATCAGCATTGGCGAACTGCTTTGTAAGTGTGGCCCACATATTTTTCCAGACCAGGGGCTTCCCGGTAACCAGGGTTTGATTGATATAATTGATAACGGGTTTATTAATATCTCCTTTACCGATCTCTTTTGTTGAAATGATATGCGCATCAGGGTTGATGTCAAGTATCTCGCTTAAATTTTTATAGCCGCCGCAGGAACCCAATACAACAATTTTTGCATTGCCCAGCATCATGTCTAATGTATGGGGCAACCAATAACTATGGCCACGATGAATGACGATCGATGGCAGCAGGCCGTTTTGTCCAAGATATTTATTAAGGTGAATTTGAGCAGTATCATCAAGGTTGGAATCATTGTCTAATGGGCGATTGGCATAGACCCATATTTTAGGGCCCTTGATCGATTTGATCTCGGCCCATTCCGGTTTCATGCTCACCTTCCAGTTTGCAGCAGAAAAGGAATTGACAAAACCATTGAAAATTCCCTGTCCATCTTTATCACCATAAAAGAAAACCTGTTGTACGATCCGTCCGCTATCATCTGCAAGCTCATTATTATTGATGCTATAGATCGAAGGGATGCCGATCTGTTTTGTAAGGTCGATATGATTGCTGCTGTCGGCAGAAAGAAAAATAGTTTTCAATAAACCGTAGATCATCTTTCCCCGTTCATTATTATTTTGAATAGCATTGTTCTCATATTCAATGACATGCCCGAGAATGGTCTTCAGTAATTTTTTATCATTGATGCTGCTGTACGAATCTGCTACATCCACTGCATCTTCCAGGCTATTGCCCTGGTCGAGGTTGCCAACAAAGGCCCTCATCAGCATTTGTGCTTTTGCTGTAGGCATCCCTTTTAAGAACGTGTCTAACTGATTAAAATTGGCCGCCATCTTGATGAACTTCTTAAAGTAATCGAAGTGTACGCTCAATAACAGGGAATCTGTTTTTGCATTTTTGCCAAGACGTTGCAACAAGCGGTTAAAACTATGTTTGTAGCTTGAAGTATAGATCTCATTCTCACCCATAACGATCATGTAGTACAGGTCAATGGCCGACAAAGGGTCCGTAGCTCTCATACGGATATTGAGATTGCTTTGATCGTGTAGTGTATTGATGGGCGTTATAAAATGTTGGATTGCTTTATGCTGCAATACCTCCCTTAACCCATTGGGGCCAAACATGGCAATGGGCGTATCTCTCCCGGGGGGAGCCATGCGTTTAAAATAATCAATTTCTGTTTGCACCAATAGTTTAAAGTAGCCAACACTGTCATAACCTGCTTCGCCATCACCTATATATTTTTTTATATCGTCGATGGTTTTTTTGCCTTTTAAAATATCATCTAAAAAAGGAAAATAATAAAGTGCGTTCGGGGTCTTGCTTATAGAAACAACGGTTGTTACAATATTATTGGTATTGCGATGGATCAGTTTGCCGATCACTGTATTGGGTGCCTGTGATGCAGAATACACGGCAGTAGGGTTACGTTGACAACAGACCGCTATGAGGCTGTCGGCGAATGTTTCGTCTGCATAAGGCTCTATGTTCTGTAATATCTTGTCGGGGTAAAGCGCTGCGAATTTTAAAAAAAGGATCTTTTTAATTTCTTTATTGCCACTGAATTCAGTGAATATACCGGTGATCATATTGGCAGCATCATACGGCAGTTGTTCAATATATGGACCTATACTGTAACCACCAATGCTTGCATTCATTACATTTTCAAAACCACTTACAAGTATTGATGCATAAGCCGGGTTGAATTGTTTTGACCTGGTTTGGGCCCTGAATGTTTTTAAAAGTGTTTCGATATATCTCAGGTACCTCACTTTTTCCTGATTCCTGGTTATCCTGGTGTTAAGTTCTATGGTATCTGCAAGTTCATTGATCTTCCTTGTCATGATATCTGTTACCGAAAGATTGATCTCTTCATTCGCCGATACTTTCATGATCCCGTCCATTTTACCATCAGCCCTGTCCAGTAATTTTTGTTCTTCACTGATGCGGTCATGAAAAAAACGCCGCTCGATGGGTACGATCACAGAGTCGATGCCCGCAAAAACACGGGAAGCAGATAATAGTAAAAAGAAGAGAAATATTTTTTGTTTCATAGAAACTGTTCAACTGCAAAGATGCAAAAAATAGGCGACGGGTTGAATATCCCCGTTTTAAGATGCATTTTAATGCAAAATGCTGCACCCCCCCCTTAACAATTTGATAATACAAAAGGGGGGCCATACCGCCGCTCTGATTGAAGGTAAAGACTATTTTTGCAATGTATGAGTGTATCTAACAATGTTAAGAAAGTATTAATTGCAGATGATGAGCCGGATATACTTGAAATTATCCAATATAATCTGCAAACCGAGGGCTACGAAGTGATCACTGCTAAAAACGGTAATGAGGCAATAGACCTTGCGAAAAAATTTCAACCAGATCTTATTATCCTCGATATCATGATGCCCGGCAAGAATGGCATTGAAGTATGCAATATCCTTCGCTTACAACCGGCCTTTAATGATACCCTGATCATTTTTCTTACGGCCCTCAGTGATGAAGGGACTGAAGTAAAAGGTTTAGAGACGGGCGCAGATGATTTTATCACAAAACCCGTAAGTCCAAAGGTTTTGGTAAGCAAGGTAAATGCATTGTTCCGCCGTGTTAGCAAGGAAGATACCGGCTTATTGCAGATCGGTGACCTGCAGATCGACCGGGAGAAATACATTATCAATTACCAGGGTAAAGACATTATACTGGCACGCAAAGAATTTGAACTGCTGGCATTATTGGCCGGTAAACCCGGCAAGGTTTTTCTCCGCAACGAAATATTAAACCAGGTATGGGGTACCGAAGTAATTGTAGGCGACCGTACCATTGATGTGCACATCCGTAAGATCCGCCAGAAATTGAATATGGATTGTATCACTACGGTAAAGGGAGTGGGTTATAAGTTTGAAATGTAACCCAGGTTTTTGCCCTTGCCGCCATCCCTAAAAGGGTACGTTCCCTAAGGGGAGAAATTGGCACGCACATGAACCTAATAGTTATTTACTTTCGCATTGATTTCTCCAGGGACTATCAACCAGCAATAAAAAATGCCTTCTTCAAAAAATCTTTCGCCACAGCAATTATCCGCACTAACGGCATTGGCTGTATCCATACCGATCGCATTGGGTATTTATTTTATTAAACCGGTATGGTGGATCGCGTTGTTGTCTTTTGTGATCACTTACCTGGGTAGTTATGGTTTGATCTTGTACACTTTGCAAACTTTCATCTACCGGAAAATAAAACTCATTTATAAATTCATTTATCAAACCAAGGCCAGTAAAAGGGAGGAATTCTATTATAAGAATATCTTACCGCAAAAAAGCATTGATGAGGTAAGGGAAGATGTGGAAAATTGGGCTGAACAACGAAAAGCAGAGATTGAAATGTTGCAGCAAAATGAAGCTTACCGGAAAGAATTCCTGCAGAACCTGAGTCATGAACTGAAGACACCCATCTTTGCCATACAGGGTTATGTAGATACCTTGCTTAATGGTGCTTTGGATAAAGCAGAGGTGAATAAAAAATTTCTGCAAAGCGCTTCGCGTAATGTTGACCGTTTGGTGAACCTCGTGGATGACCTGGATGAGATCACCCGGCTGGAGATGGGCGAACAGTTGTTGCTGAAAGACGGCTTCGTGATACAAGACCTGTTGAAAGAAGTGTACGATTCTTTATCCATCAAGGCTGATGAAAAAGAGATCAAATGTATCATCAAAAAAGGATGTGAATTGCCCCTGACCGTTTTTGCTGATAAGGAAAAGATACGGCAGGTATTGATCAACCTCGTGGACAATGCCATTAAATACGGAAAACAAAATGGCACCATTGAATCAAGTTTCTATAAAGTGGATGGTGCAAGGATATTGATTGAAATAAGCGATGATGGCGCCGGGATCGCTGAAGAACATTTGCACCGCATATTCGAACGCTTTTACAGAACCGACCTGGCACGCAGCCGGAAAGTGGGCGGCAGTGGCTTAGGCTTATCTATCTGCAAACATATTATTGAAGCGCACGGACAAACGATCCATGTAAGGAGTAAGATAGATGTGGGGAGTACCTTTGGATTCACGCTGCAGAGCAGGAAAGATTAAGTTTATTAATTACAATCAACTGCTGGCTTCAGGTTTTCCTTATCTTTTGTGAGCAGGGCCATTCCATTATTGAAAGTTATTATCCAAATACTATCAAAATCATCATCAGCCCATTTCAATAGCGGATCGTTTATACCAAATGCGTGTATGATGGGGACAATGCTTTTATGATCCCATACTACCAATACTATCCCGTTCTTTTTTAGAATATCTGTAACAAGGCCCGTTGAATCTTTACCAACAAATTTACTATTGATGGTAAGGCCATACTTTACCGCTAGTGGCGTAATGGTTTGAAACATCCTGGCATGTTTTGTAGATGAATCTGCACCTATGGAAGGGATATAGCTGAATGTAGGTACTCCAAATTTTGAAACGATCATTGCCGGGATTAATTGTGACCTGTTAAGTCCCTGGCAATTGAGATTGTCACCGATCTTTGGTTTTTCACCATGCCTTATAATAACTACTTTCAGCGGATTTTTTGTAGTTTGGGAGTAGGTGATATTGGTAAAAAAGAACAGGCAAAGAAAAGTGATACCCAAAAATTTCATACAATTATTTATTTAAGTCAAAAGGGTTTTGAACGATACGCTTTAAATACGAATATACTTTTAATGTTGATTTCCCCTGCCATTACTCTGGTAAGCGCCAATATCTTTACCCGGTGCTGTTATTTCTGTGGCGCCGTATTTCAGATCAACGGGTACGTCTGCACGAGGAGTAAAACCCGTGAATCCTGCACCAATACAAGGTGACGAAGGTTTTAAAGCAAAATTAAAACTACCTACTACAACTATGTCTGCAAGTTTTAACCCTGCAGGTAATGGTAGCGGGGCATTTATGAACTGTGGATTATTAATACCAATAACGTAAGCAGGTGCAGTGTATACACTACCAACCGTCCAACCTGTTGGTAAATAAGTGGAAGGTTTTGGAATATCCGTTTCCTGTGGCTGACTGATAGCTGTACTAACTGAAAGGGAAGGAATGAACTGGCTTGCCACTGCAACAGAATCGGCATAATACCAATTGTACCCATACCGCAGGTTAGCAGTATCCGCTATTGGATTTTGAACTACACGTAATCCAAATTTACAATTCACAATTAAATTATTATAAGCCATACCACCGGCACCTTGTTCAAAATTGATAGAGCCCCCACGGCCCGCCGCAGACCTGCGATAACCACAGTTAACAATGGTATTGTTATACATTCTTACATTTGAACCCGGTACACCAACGCCAACATTTATATTTGATAGCTTAGGCCCGTTAGTAGCCATCCCAATACAAAGATTATAAGCAAAATCACCGATGGTGCCTGCTTTTGCATTCATTGCCTCACCACCTGTGTAGCCGCATTTTTCAAAAGTATTTCTCATTACAGAGATCTTGCCACCATTGATACGGAACGGGTCATCTACACTGCCATATACCCAGGAATCTTCCAATACAAAAACACCGGCAGGATTTGCGAAATACAAAGGATATGGACTGGAACCACTGGTAAAATTTTTCATGGATAAGCTGATCGTAGCGCCGCCAAATTCAATATGTGTCCATTTAATGACCATCAGCGGACAATTAGGAGCGCCGATGATACCTGTCCACCTTCCTTGTAATGCAGGATCGGTATTAGGATTTGCGCCAAGCTGGTCTGTTTTTGTAACCCCGGGATAAGTGATCACCACAGGCTTATCTTTTGAACCTAAACATAATAATGTACCCTTAACACCTAAGCCAACCGGGGCATTGGTGACTGCGTCCAAACCAAAATTCAGGGTAACCCCTTCCTGGATGACAAGGGTATCACCATCATTTACAAAGATATCACCGCATACCGTGTATGTTTTGCCGGTAAGCATAGTGCCTTTGATCGTACCTTTTAAACAGGTGGCATCGCTAATAGGAGATGCAGGGGTCACTACCGCCTTCCACAGATCTTTGTTATCTGCCTGTTTTTTGCAGGAAGTAAACAGGAGAATCGTTGAAATGATGCTAAGGAGTAAGGTATTCTTTTTCATATTATTAAATTAACAGGATAATTAAAATTTATAACGTAGCCCAAATAAGTAAGAAGTTTTGTAATAGTCTTTTTGAATGATGATCTTGTTATCCGGATCAGATTGCAATGCCAGTGCCCTTGAACCGCTGGAGGCTAAATAAACATTGTAAGATTGATGTAACGATATCTCGAAAGGGGCATTGGTAATATTGTTTACTTTACCATAAACCGTGAACTTCTTTACAATCCTTTTTTCAAAAGAAAGATCCAGCTGTGTAGTAGGTGCCTGCCAATAATTTAACCCCAGGTATGGGCTGATAAAGGATACTCTTTCACCGGTATAGACCAAGGCCGTTTGAATATCTAAACCAATTTTAGGATTCTTGTATATTAGTGACAGGTTGCCGATATGATTGGATTGTCCCTGTAATGGACGTGTTTCTGATACTCTTTTCGAAACGATCGCTCCGGAAGTGTTTCTGTAAGAATAGATCATGCTATCATTTGTGATACTGGATTTTGTATAAGTATAGTTTGCCGAGATACCGAACACGCCAAAATATTTTGTATAAACAGCTTCAAAACCGTAATTGGTCGCCTTACCAATGTTCACCGGTTGCAAATACAGGTTATTGATGTTCAAAGGCTTTACGGCTGAGATCTCGATAGGGTCTTGTATTTTCTTATAAAATATGCCTAATAACAACTGGTCTGCGCCGGAAGGGAATAACTCATAGCGCAGATCTAAATTATCTGCAAGCGAATGATTAAGATTTACAGGGTCTCCTATTTCTTTAAAAAATTCACCATCTGTCCCGTCAGGAATTAATTCAGAAAAACCCGGTCTTGCCAGCGCTTTGTAATAAACTAATCTTATGTTTTGATTTTTCTTTAGGGCATACTTGAATTGTATACTTGGTAACACATCAGTGTAGGTGATGGTGCCGGATTTTGCATCTACGTCCTTACTCAATTGGGTTTCATAATCCTGGTGAGTATATTCAATTCTTACACCCCCCAGGGCTTCTAATTTATTGGTCAATTGCCATTTGCCCTGAATATAACCGGCAGATATGTTTTCTTTAAAAGTATAATTATTACCATTCAGGCTTGGCGTACCAGAACTGGTTGGATTGAAAATGAATGCTGCATTATTGATGTTCGTATACAATGCGCCTAACTGCGGATCTAAACTATAGGAATTGTAAAAATTATCCCTGGTCTTGTTCCTTAATAAACCGCCAAACTTCAACTCCATTCCTTTATGTAAAAGTTTGAAATTTTTTGTGATGTTCCCATAAACCGAGAAATCCTTATCACTGTTGTGTAGCCAGATGCGGGACATTTTCTGAAGCTTATCTGCAGTAAGGTTGGTAGCTACGATCGGATATTCATGAATAAATTGCGATTGATCGGGTACATGGTTGTTTGCAATGGAATACACTAAACTCCAATCGATTTTTAAAGAGGGAGTAAGTTTATGAATACCTTGTAAAGTGTTATTGTAAATTGACTGGTATTGCCAGGTGCTCCTTTGCCAGTTATCAACAAGTGAATTTAAAGCCACGGTATCATATACGATACGTGTTTGATAATCATTTAACCGCACAAACGTACTAATGAAAGAAATTTTGTTGTTCTTGTTTAACTGGTAGTCGAGCTTACCATTCAATCCAATGCGCTGGCTTTGTACAGAGTAATTGCGTAGCTGGAGGTCCGAAAATAAAGGAATATTATTCAAACCTGGTTGCGGATTAGGCAGGAAAAAGTTGGATGTAGTACCCCGAAAGATATTTTGATAGCTACCGGAGACAATAAATCCCCATTTTTTATCCTTTCCAAAACGATCACCAAAAGTTAAACCAAAAGTTGTGTTAATGGGTGATTTTCTTTCAGTATAATTAAGATGAGCAACTGAAAAATCTTTTGGCGTGGCAACATAAGTACTGCCATTGACCTCTGCGGGTGATTGCTTATTCATGCTACTCTTATCAAATTTCTGGTATGCTTGCTGCCCGAAAATATTATTGTACCCGATCGCAAAATTTGCCTGTAGTAATTTATCCCGGGGTGCATCTTTCATTACAAGGTTAATGGTGCCACCGATAGCGTCTCCTTCCATGGATGGCGTGAGGCTTTTACTTACCTCCAGCCTTTCAAGCAATTCAGAAGGAAACAGGTCGAGCGGTATAAAACGGTTTTTATTATCGGGACTTGGTATCTTAATACCATTGACCAAAGTGTTGATATATCTTTTTTCCATACCACGGATGATAGGGTAGCGCGCTTCTCCAGAGCTGCTTTTTTCTATGGTTACACCACTAACCCTTTGTAGTGCATTTGCAACAGTAATGTCGGGTAGTAGTTGCAGGGTTCTTGCAGACAATACATTCAACACCGGGTCAGCAATTTTTTCAAGCCTCCTTGCATTTACATCTTTATCTGTTGCAGCGCCTGAAGTGATGGTAACAGACTCTAGTTGGGTCGCCGAAGGCTCCAGTGTAAAATTGGCGACCTTGTTCTCATTTCCTGTTATGGTAACGGAGGTTTCATTGGAAGTGTTTTTATAACCCTGGAAAGTAATGTTCACTTTATAAGTGCCTGCCGGTATTCTGGTGAAACTAAAACTACCATCCAGTCTTACAAGTGTAGTGTAGGGAGTGCCTTCTAATTTTACGGTTGCCCCTACCAAAGGTTCACCGGTTTTACTGTCGGTTACCTTTCCTTTAATAGTTTGTGAAAATGAAGTCAGTACTGAAAATAAAAGGGCAAATACTAATAAAGATCGCCTGATGCAATGAGTAATTAAAACAGTCATGTTTGGTAGATTTATGAAGATGCAAATCTTGTAGTTTTTTTTTATAAAGGATAATTGCTGGTAAGTGTTGTTGATTTGATAACGCTTAAGTAACCATCAGGTAACTATTAGGTAACTTTAAATTAACACAACTGTTGTAACCCTTATTGAGTATGGATTTGCTGCAATTTAACTTTGTTCATTGCATGTTGATAACACCGGGTTTATACAGATGATATCCACAGTTAACAGTCCCGTAACATTGGCGTAATGATTTGTTTATATCGATGATGTCATTTTGCTTTTGTACTAACCCAACATCATTTTATGAAAAATATCAAATTCTTTTTCCTGGAATTTTCTGTCAGGATCTTCCTCCCAATGCTCTCAGCATTTTATACGCCCCTGAAATTTTATAAGATCCAATAGTGGATAAAATAAAAAAGAGGAAGCTGGATATATTGGTACTGTCTGATGTACACCTTGGTACTTATGGATGCCATGCTAAAGAACTGCTTCATTACCTTAAGTCTGTGAAACCCAAAACTGTAATATTAAACGGCGATATCATTGACATCTGGCAGTTCAGCAAGCGCTACTGGCCAAAATCGCACATGAAAGTGGTAAAGCATATTATGCACTGGGTTAGTAAAGGCGTTAAAATTTATTATGTTACCGGTAACCACGATGAAATGCTGAGGAAATTCGTTGGTTTTAAAATGGGATCATTCCAGATCGTCAACAAAGTGATACTGAAACTGGACAATGGCAAGACTGCCTGGTTCTTCCATGGCGATGTGTTTGACGTAACGATGCAACATGGTAAGTGGCTGGCTAAACTGGGCGCTGTTGGATATGATACGCTGATACATATAAACCGTATTGCAAATTTTATTTCCGAAAAAATATTCAAGAAAGGAAAACTCTCTTTATCAAAAAAAATAAAGAACAGTGTAAAGGGCGCTGTAAAATTCATAAATAATTTTGAACAAACGGCAGCAGATATAGGTATCAGCAATCATTACGATTATGTTATTTGTGGTCATATTCATCAGCCGGAAATAAGAGAGATCCAAAATCAACATGGCAAAATAATATACCTCAACAGCGGCGACTGGATCGAAAATTTAACTGCCCTGGAATATGCAGGAAATGAATGGAAGGTGTATCACTTTGATGATACTGAAATGCTTAACATGATCGTAAACGAACCGGGGGAAGAAGAGTTGAACAATAATCAGCTGTTTGATAATCTTGTGGACGAATTCAACTTATTAAAACAATAATGAAAATACTATACGCCATACAAGGCACCGGCAACGGGCATTTAAGCAGGGCAAGGGATATTATTCCTATCCTTCAAAAAAAAGGTGAACTCGATATTTTAGTAAGCGGTATACAGGCTGATGTGGAATTGCCCCATCCTGTAAAATATAAATTCAAAGGCCTCAGTTTTATTTTTGGGAAAAATGGGGGTATTGACCTGATCGCTACCTATAAAAAAAGCAATTTAAAACAACTCTTTAAAGAGATAAAGGATTTTCCTATTGAAGCATACGACCTGGTGATCAGTGATTTTGAACCCGTGAGTACCTGGGCTTGTAAAAGGAAACATAAAGAATGTATCGATTTAAGTCACCAGGCAGCAGTGATCAATAAAAGATCACCCAAACCCAAAAAGAACGACCTGGTTGGCAAAGCAGTGTTACGGTATTATGCACCGGTTACTATATCTTATGGATTTCATTTTGGCACTTATGATAAAAATATCTTTACCCCTGTAATAAGAAGCCAGGTACGTAATGCAAAGCCATTGGATAATGGCCATTATACTGTTTACCTGCCGGCTTACAGCGATGAGAGAATTATAAAAGTATTGGGAGAGATAAAAAATATCAATTGGCAGGTATTCAGCAAGCATTCAAAAAAAGAATACAAAGAAAGGAATATTCACATAAAGCCCATCAGTAACGATCACTTTATTGAAAGTCTTATCAATTGCACCGGCATTTTATGTGGTACCGGTTTTGAAACACCGGCCGAAGCATTGTATTTAAAAAAGAAACTGATGGCCATCCCCATGAAAGGGCAGTACGAGCAGCAATGTAACGCGGCTGCATTAAAGACAATGGGTGTGCCGGTCATAAAAAGTTTAAAAAGGAAACACCTCGATAAGATAAAAACCTGGGTAGCAGACAAGCAGTTTATTCCTGTGAACTTTCCAAATAACACAGAAAAGATAATTGATATGATCATTAAGAATCATGGAAATGGTGTGAGTAAAAAGAAAGCCGGATTAGGTAAGGCCGTCCATTCTGTAAAAAATTTAAAAGATAAAAGCCTAGGGAAAATATTAAATAAATTGGCTGAATGATCGATATGCTTTATAGTAAAAATGATTTTGGGGATGACTTTAAATGGGGTATTTCCACTGCCGCCTACCAGATAGAAGGTGCTCATGATGCAGATGGAAAAGGCCCATCGATCTGGGATACCTTCTCTCAAAAAAAGAAAAAAATATCTAATAATGATAACGGAAATATTGCCTGCGACTTTTACTACAATTATGCTGATGATATTTTTCTGATTTATAAACTGAATATTCCTAACTACCGGTTTTCCATTTCATGGAGCCGTATATTCCCACAGGGCGTTGGCACTATAAATTACAAAGGTATTGAGTTTTATAACCGGGTCATTGACCTCTGCCTTGAATTGGGCATTGAACCATGGATAACCCTGTATCACTGGGATTTGCCCGAAGCATTGCAAAAAAAGGGAGGTTGGGCCAACAGGGAGATCATTCATTGGTTTGGGCGTTATGTAGATTGCTGTATAAAAAACTTTGGTGACAGGGTAAAACATTGGATGGTATTAAATGAACCAATGGTATTCACAGGTGCGGGATATTTTTTAGGAGTGCATGCCCCGGGTAAAAAAGGGCTGAGCAGTTTTTTGGCTGCAGCACATCATGCTGCAATGTGCCAGGCAGAAGGTGGAAGAATTATCAGGTCTTTAAGGAATGATTGCAAAGTGGGCACCACTTTTTCCTACTCTCATATAGAGCCTTATAGAAGCGATGAAGAAAAAGATATAAAGGCAGCAACGAAAGCCGATGCATTGCTAAACCGGATGTTCATAGAACCACTGCTTGGTATGGGTTATCCAACAAAGGACCTGAAGATGATGGATCGTATCGAACGCTTTATATATCCCTATGATGAAAATAAACTGGTATTTGATATGGATTTCATCGGGCTGCAGAATTATACTAGAGAATTGGTAATGCATGCTCCTCTCATGCCATTTTTAAAAGCTAAAATAGTTAAGGCCAGCAAAAGAAATGTACCCCATACACTGATGGATTGGGAAATACATCCGCCGGCTATTTATAAAGCATTAAAACGATACAATAGCTACCGTTCGATAAAACAGATCATTGTAACCGAGAACGGAGCTGCATTTAAAGATAGTTGTGAAAACGAAAACGTAGATGACAGCAAGCGGGTAAATTTTTTGCATGACCATATTGCACAGGTCTTACTTGCAAAAAAGAAGGTGTAAAAGTAAATGGTTATTTTGTATGGACCCTGCTGGATAATTTTGAATGGGCCGAAGGTTTTTATCCAAGATTTGGTTTAGTGCACGTAGATTTTTCGACACAGCAAAGGGTGATAAAGGATTCCGGGAAATGGTATGGCCAATTTTTAAAGAGTACTGCAACAGACCCCATTGAAATACAGGAAGGTGAAAACAGCGGATCGGCAAAATAACTAAAATGCCTACCCACTCAATTACTAACTGATACGATGGTAAAAATATTTATACCGGTTGAATTGCCACTGGCGAAGATATTGTTCTGTTGTTGCCGGGCCGGTGTAATTTCCAGAAAGAAATCTTTATGTTCCTTACGTTCTTTGCAATATAAACTGCCACTAAACCTGATAAACTCCCGATAACAGCACCCACCAGGACATCTGCTAAAAAATGCTGTGCAAGATATATCCTTGAATAACCTACCAATACTGCTGCAACCAAAACAGGTAATTGCCATTTTTTATCCTTCATTAATAATATCAAGACAGTTGCAATCGCAAATGCTGTGGCTGTGTGGCCGGAGGGGAAGCTGGAATTATTAGACAATGAAATATTATCCACAAAAAATAAATATTGCCCCGGTTCAAAAAATAGCTTCGGCCTTGGTGAGCTAACAAGATTCTTAATTATTTGTACAATGATACCTGATACTATAAAAGCATACAATAATGCCAACCCCTCTTGTTTCTTTTTAAAATAGAATAAGAAAATTCCTATAAGGGCAACTGCAAAAATCCCATCGCCTACAAAAGTATAGTTGATAAAAAAAACGTTCAGCCAAAAAGGATGCCAGGCATTTAAAGAAATGAATATAGCCGCTTTACCATTTACCAGTAGCAATAAAAAGCTAGTTAGTAAAAAGAAAAATAAACCTGAAAAGTAGATACGGTTGTTGCGTAAAAGCGATACTGAACTTTTCATGCAATGTATTTAACGGGTTATTAATTACCTGCAAGCTATAGATGCCGGTTTACCAGGGTATTAACTTCATGTTAAGGCAATGTTACCAAAAAAAGAGCGGAATTTTTGTTCCGCCCTTACCTGCAAGACCACAGAGATAAATACTAACCGATTTATGAAGACCCCGCAGGACGGGGATGTGTAATTAAGAAGATAAAAATCGGGATAATATTTTACCGCATTATAAAAATGCTGTTACCAAATCATTAAAAAAATGTTTATCATTTTAGTAACAGTGTGGTTTCGGTTGAACAATAGCCTCAACTTAATTTTGCATAACTCCATTTTAATTATGAAAGTATTATACGCCATACAGGCTAACGGCAACGGGCATATCAGCAGAGCCAATGAGATCATCCCGTATCTTGAAAAAAAGTGCGAGCTGGATATCCTGGTCAGTGGCGCGAAATCAAATGTTGAGCTGGATCATTTTATTAAATACCGCCGCAAAGGCTTAAGTTTTGAAACAGGCAAAAAGGGAGGCATAGATTTTTTGGCAACACTCCAGAAAATGCAATCAAAACGTTTTTTGAATGAGATCAGGTCATTTCCAGTTGACGAATATGATCTTGTGATCAACGATTTTGAACCCATCAGCGCATGGGCCAGTAAAATAAAAGATATTCCCTGCGTGGCGATGAGCCACCAATATGCCATGTTGAATAAAAATGCACCACGCCCCGAATGGTTCGACCCGATGGCATGGCTGGTATTGAGGCACTATGCTCCCTGTAAAACCGGTATTGGTTTTCATTTTAAACAATATGATGAAAATATCTTTACGCCTGTGATACGAAAGGAGATACGCAATGCTTATATCCGTAACCTGGGACACTATACTGTGTACCTTCCTGCTTACCATGAAGATAAACTGGTGAAAATATTTTCTACATTCAAAAACATTCAATGGCATATTTTTTCGCAGCATTGCAAAAGGTCTTATGGAAAAAATAATTGCTGGGTACGACCGGTCAACAATTTTGATTTCACAAGTAGTTTTATCAATTGTGAGGGAATCATCACGGGTAGCGGCTTTGAAACTCCTGCAGAAGCGCTTTTTATGGGGAAAAAATTATTGGTGATACCCATGAAACAACAGTATGAACAATATTGCAATGCAGCGGCTTTAGAAACATTTGGTGTACCTGTGATCAGGAACCTGAAAAAGAAACATCTTCACAAAATTGAGAACTGGCTTGTTCAAAAGCCAAATCTGCAGGTAGATTTTCGGGATGAAACAGACGCGATAATAAGTAAGATATTGGAGAGTGTTTTGCCGGGTAACCAAAAGCAAAAGAAAATTGCGGGCCCTGTAAAACCACTCATACGTTTTACAACGTTAAGTACTGCAACTACCCGTTAATTTTTCTTCTTTGTAAAAAAGGAATATACCGGTTCTGCAATCGGGTGCTCTGCAATAAAGGTCTCGCCCAAATACCCTGCAATTGTTTGTGCAAATTGCTCGGTAGTATAATCAATTTTTTGTTTTACTTCTCCCAATGCAGGGATATTGGGGCCCAGCTGCGCCATCCATGTTTCATCTGATCCTCCAATGAATGGGCCGTGTGTTGTCCATTTGGCGGGCCTTCTACCCCTGCCATGATCTGTAGTGATAAATAAAGTGGTAGTGTTCTTATAAAAGTCATCCTGTTGTATCAAACTCCACAACTGCGCTAAAAATTTATCAAACTGGTTGGCCTGGTTCAGGTAATTATCATACTGGCCATGGTGTGCAAATTCATCTGTTTCGCCAAAACCGATGTAAACAATATGCGGATGATTTTTCTTTATATATTCTGTGGCCAATGCAAAAGTTAGCAGGTCACTTCGTGTAGGGGCGCCGTTATTTTCGCTGGTTTGCTCAAGATAATTAACTGCCTGTTCTGTCAGTGAAAGCGAATCTTCTTCCATCGCCTGGTAACCACAATTAAGGGGTATTTTATTTACAGAACCGTTGACGATATAAGAGAACAATTTCCAGGAACCAAACAGCGCCACACTGTTCTTATATTTTGGTAAGGAATTTAAATAGGCCAGCAAATTGCTATTAGGGTTATTTCTTTTCCTGTTGCTTATCATTTGCGGGTCGGCAAAACCAGTGAGTAATTCATTGTATCCAGGGTATGAAAGATGATAAGGGTTTGCTACAGAAACATTGTTTCCATAATTGCGGTTGCCCCACACTTGCCCCTTTGCGGCAATATAATTCCATAGAAAAGGCATCAGTTTCATTCTGCGTTCAGCTGGTGTCTTGCCTCCATACATATATGCCAATGCGGCGGAATCTTTTACATAATCGGGATTGGAGATTATGGCAGAATCGGCGCCGGTAAATAATTCCTGCCAGCGGAATCCATCGGTAGTAATGATAAAGATGTTTTGACAGGTGACTTGCTGCGAAAATGCAGGATTTGCAAAAAATGCAAATACGATCAAGAGTCGTTTCATTAGAAGAGGTTTTGCAAAGAACAGTATCCGGTGTAACCCAATTGTAAAGGAAAGATTAGCTTAACGTTAATGAATTTTATTTTCTGCATCCAAAAGCTATTTGCAAAGGGCAATGTATAATCTATAGGGTGTAGCAACCATCGACAAAACGTTTTGCAAACCTTTTATGGGTGTAGTATCGTTATTGCTTTGAAATAGCTACTAAAAATTGTTTCGCAGCTGCTGATAATTTTGTACAAAAGATTTTTCTATCCATTGTAAACGAAAAATGCATGCAACCCGCATCATTCATCCTGAAGTCGATATCCCTGGTCACTGCATCATTCTTGAATAAATGAAGTGAACCATCATAACCGCAGTTGGTATTTTTTGTAGTACCCGATTCTATATAACCAGAGAGATCTTCCAGTTGTTTTTTATCTTTTAGGATAACTACTTTCACAACGGTGTCCATACTTCCATCTCCTTTATAAAAATTAATGGCAACACTATCGGCAGTTGATACGAGTTCTTTGATGCCGGTAGGTTTATTGCAGGAAGAAAATAGTATAACAACGAACAGGAAGGAGCAGATACGCGGCATTTTTTATTTAAAGGTATAAAAAAAGCCACCGATAAGAATAACGGTGACTAAAGCATGAGAAACTTGCTATTTGCTTAAGGAGATCTAATTCAATTCCTTTTACTAAACTCATGCACAATATCTTATCCCGGTGTTAAGGGATGGTTAGGGGAATATTATGTGAATGTTATGAAAACGCGGTTACTCACAACTTTATCAAAGTGTAAAAAAACCACCGTTAAGACTAACGGTGGCTAACATGATAATAATAATACTTGCTTAAGAAAACCTATACTGAACCAGGATTAAAAATTATATTTTACTCCAAACTGTCCCTGCCAGCGACTATTAATGGGATCTAATGTATAATAATGTCCGCTAACACCGGCTGGTTTAATAAAATTGTATGTTGGTAAATAACCGCTTGCAGGCGTTCCTGCGGCTTTACCATTTGCATCGGTTGCATACTTCAGGAAATTCACATCGTATTGGTTTACGTTGGTAACAAAATTCACGTGCCCCCAACTATTGCTTAATAAATTAAGCACATTGAATATGTCAAGGCTTACTTGTAAACTATGTTGACTGTTCGTCTTGCTCAGTTTAAATTCGTGCATCAGTTTCATGTCAAGTTCATTGTTCCAGGGTGTGCGCATGCCATTTCTTTCGGCGTATTGTCCACGACGCGTTTTCAAGTATTTATCACCATCAATAAAACTATTCAGGTCGGCCCATTGCTGTGCAGCGGTATATAAGGTCCCGTTCAAAGTATAATCAGCTAAACGAATATCTGATTGATCTTTTGGTATATAAGGCAATGGGGCATTGGATCCACCACTTCCCGGAGGCGATTGATAGATGAGCGTGTAAGGGCTACCGGATTGTCCAGCATAAAAGAAGTTCAACGAAGTTGTATTCATTTTATTCCAGTGAAAACTACCACCAAATGTTCCAACGATCCTGTTGCGGAGGTCAAAATTAGAGTAACCTAATTGCGGTGAGTTAGGAGAGATGGCGGGGTTCAGGTTAAAATTACTTTCCCATGAATTACGGATACCGTTGCTGATATCCTTACTCACACCATAAGTATATGCAAGGCTCCAATTCATGTCTAATACATGACTTTGCCCCAGTTTGATATTATTGGTTGTCTTGCTGATGCTGCCGGTGATATTATAACGATACCCTTCTTTGGTATTACTTAAAAAATAAACATTTGAATAAGCTAAATTGTATTTACCGTTTGTACCGGAACCCCTTGCAACATAAATAGGAGACTGGGTTGGGCCCGATGTGAAATACTGTGTAGAATCAAATAAATTGATCTGCTGGAATTTTACATCGTATAAAGTTTTGGTGTACAGCACATCAAATGTTGCTTTGTATCCTTTGCCGAATTTATAATCTACGGCTACGTTTGTACGCCATACCCTTGGTAGTTTAAAATTATTATCCACGATATCTATTTCTCTTGTGCTGCTTCTTGAAGCGCCACCATATTTTGTTACCGTATCTTTTAAACCGTAGGGATTTATTGCTAAAGGAACAGTTGTAGAGGAACTGATATTGTTCCAGTCGATATTTCCATAAGTATTTCCATTAAGCGTATAACCGTAACCCATCCACGCAAATGGTAATCTTCCTAAAAAAATACCGGTACCACCACGGATCACCAGAGAACCATTTCCATTCACATCAAAATTGAATCCCAATCTTGGTGAAACACTTGCTTTGCCGAGGTAAGTATTGGTCAATTCACTGAATCCTGTATTAGAATAAGTAGGAGCGGTGGTTTGCGTGGTCCTTAAGGTTGCATTGAGATTAGAGTCAAGGCCGGGCTGATTACCAACAGACGAATAATCAATTCTTGCACCCACTGTTAATTTGAATCTTTTGTTCACTGAAATTTCATCCTGTGCATAACCGCTGATTAAAGCAACTTTATAAGGATTTGGCGGATCGTTGTAGATGGCTTCCCGGTCGTTTGCTAACTTACTGGTATTGCGGGAAAAAGCGCCACGCACACGGCTTGGGTTATTATTGAGGAAACTGCTAACACCACGCGAATACTCCCAGCGGCCATTCCATGAATTGATGAATCCATAACTAAGATCATAAAATTCATTGTGTGTGCCGAAGGTGAATTTGTTAATACCCTTTGTATAAGTAACATTATCACTGATCTCAATGGTCTGCTGCTTCATATTATAGATAGAAGCCTCTCTCCAGGTGCCGGCCCATATCCTGCCATTATCAATATCAATGAAAGGCGCCAATGTGCCTGGGAAGGTCCTGTATTCATGTACTTTTATATAACTCACGTTGAACTGGTTGTTCAGGTTATTGCTGATCTTTGTTTTCAGTTCACCAACGAGGTTCAGATTCTTCGTGTATTGTGTAAAATCTGTTGATCCAAACTGGAAGTTGGTAGAAGAACGTTCCAGGTTATTACCCGAACCGCTGGTATAGATAGCGCGGATCATGAGGTTATTTTTTGAGTTCAGTTTAAAATCAAAACGTGCAAATAATTTATCACTGTTGGTGAAAAGTTTATATGCTCCGGTATAATCACCTGCATCATATCCTAAGCCCTTCAATTTATTATAAACCTGGTCTGCTTCTGTTTGAGTGATGGCAGCGCCCGGATCGCCGATATTATAGAATGTAGGTTCCTGGCGGCGTGTTTGTTCAAGATTTATGAAGAAGAAGGCCTTGTTTTTTACAATGGGGCCGCCAACACTTGCACCATATTGGTATTCATGAAAATCGGATCCGATCTTTGTTTTAAGGCCGTCAACACTTTTTCCCATCAATGATTGCCCCCGCATATAAACATATGCTGAACCATGAACAGTATTGGTTCCGCTTTTGGTAACGGCGTTCACAGAACCACCGGTAAAGTTTCCCTGCTTTACATCAAATGGAGATAATTGCACCTGCACTTCCTGTATGGCGTCAATGCTATAAGGATTGGTACGTGTACCTGCACCCGCAGCGCCTGACTGGCCTCCGCCACTTGTTCCGCCAAAGGAATTACTGAAACCGATCGCATCATTGTTGATGGCGCCATCAATGGTTAGATTATTATACCGGAAATTACTTCCCGCAAAAGAGTTGTTATTGGACTGTGGCGTAAGCCGGGTGAAATCAGTGATACTCCTTCCCAATGTTGGTAAAGTACTCAATTGATTTCTTCCGACATTGATCCCGGCTCCGGCAATTTTTTTACTTGTTGTAACCACCACCTCATTCATGCTCCTGGTATTTATCTTCAAACCAATATTCATATCGGGATTATTTCCCAGTATAAAATTCAAGTTGTCTATTTTTTCCTCGCTATAACCCACAAAAGAAACTTTTACGGTATAAGGGCCACCGGGTTTTAAATTGGGGATGCTGAATAACCCCTTCTTATTGGTTTGTGTGGTGCTTACATTGCCTGTTGGCTCATGTATGGCGGTAATGGTTGCTCCTGAAACCGCAACCCCCTTTTCATCAGAAATGGTGCCGTTGAGGGTACTGGTTGTTTCCTGTGCAAAAGCGGTTGTTGTGAAAAGGATAAATGCAAATAGTGCAGATAGTAATTTGTTCGTCTTCATGCTGTTAATTTTAATGCAAAAAGACAACTTACATGTTATCCCAAAATGAACCTACCGTTAGGTAAATGTTATGGGAATGTTACCATAATGTTACGTGATCGTTCTTTAAAACCTGAATTGCAGCCTGCAAGTGAATACATCATCCTTAAGATCGCTAGTAAAGCCGGGGAGTTGGGTTTTTTCATTGGTCACTTTCTCGTACCATAAAACCAGCTTTAGATTTTCGTTTACGTAGTGAATATATCCAAAACCTAAAGTGGCGAATTTTATATCCGTTGCCGTGAGTGCCGTTCCGGGTTTGCCAATATCATCGCTTTTCACTTTAGTATTGGGGTCGTACCAGTCATATTTTACAATGAGTTGGTGATGGGGATTAAAAATATTTTGTAACAGGTAAAAATAAGCGCCGTTGAATTTTCTGACATAATACCCATCAGTGCCGGTGAGCAGTGCTGCCGGGGTTTCGGAAGTACCTGATGTGGCAGTTTGTGTGCCGGCTATGAATTCTGCCCTTAGCTCGGTGTAGCCTGCTTTGTTCCTGATTTTTACCTGTATGTCGGCACCATAATATTTGCGGGGAGCTATTTTGCCATTATTGGTTGATGTTGAATCGATGGTAAATGTTTTGCCCGAAGCATTGTTGTTTATAGTGTACACATATTTTGTGTTTTGCAAAAAACCACCATCGAGGCAGGATGCACCGGCACTTACTGTAATGTTTTTTGTAAGGGGGTATGGCTTTAATGCAATGCGGGTAATAAGGTCTTTATGACTGTCGAAATCTGCAGTGGCAGCTAAACCCGGGCCGTTGAATAATCCTGCATCAATTTTTAAATATCGCAGGGGGTTGTCTTTTTTTCTTGGTTCAAAGGAGATCATGGCGCCAAGGTCTCTTTCTGTTTTCATGAGGATCTGGCTCATTCTTCCGCGTTCGGGGCTTTCCCTGTCGCTGGAAGAAAGATTGAGCTCATAACTAAATGGCCTTGCGAACATCCCTACTGAGAAGGCAAACAGCTGGTATTTATTCTCAAAGACCCTTCCCCAGAAATCACGAATGAACACGCCGCGTTCGGTGCCATCAAACTGGAAGACAAATTGTACAGAAGGCCCTTTTTTTTCAGCAAAATGAATATAATCAAAACGGATACGGCCCCGGCGTATCATGAACCTGTTGTTTACATTCGTTGCAAAATCACCCCCGTTATAGCTTTTGGCGGCTTTGTCCTGCGCCATTTGGAACTGTGGCTGAATATAGCCACCGATGCGGATATGGTCGAATTTTTTATAGATGGATAGCATGCCTTTTCCTATATCCTTACTGGTATCTACCATATCCATCAGGAATTGGGCTTTAAGGGAATGCGTGGCTATTAACAGCAATAATAAAAAGGCAAATCTTTTCAGCACGATAAAATTTTCAGCAATGTAATAAGAAATAATTGTTACCTCAATGTTAAGTTATTATTATCATTTTTTTGACTGATAACCGCCAAATCAATAATTCTATTTTTGCCGGAAATATATACTCATGGCACTGAATTCAATTCTAAAGATCTTCTTACCAAAAGACAGGGTATTCTTTCAATTATTTGAAAGCGTATCCGGTGTATTGGTAACAATGGGCGAAAAATTAAAAGACATAGTGAACGAACCCGACTTTGATAAAAGGGCGCAGCTTATCCAGGAAGTGGAGGATATGGAACATGTAAATGACGATTACACGCATAAGATATTTACGGAATTGGGGAAGAATTTTATTACTCCTTTCGATCGCGAAGACATTCATTACCTGGCTACCGCTTTGGATGATATTGCTGATTATATTTATGCTTCTGCCAAAAAAATAAATTTTTACAGGGTGAATCCCAATGATATGGGTTTTAATAAAATGGCCGACCTGATCGCACTGGGTTGCATACAGGTAGATAACGCCGTAAAGGAATTACGGAACATGAAGAACATGCGCCAGATAACAGATGCACTGGTTGCCATCAACAGTATTGAGAACCAGGCCGATGATATTTTCGACATGAGCATTGAACGCCTTTTTGCTACTGAACCCGACGCCAAAGAAGTAATAAAGAAAAGAGAGATATACCAGGTGATGGAGATTGTTACGGATAAGTGCGAGGATGCCGCCAATGTAATCGAATCTATAATTGTAAAGTACGCTTAAACGATTTGGAAATTAATTGATTTGATGATTTGGTGATTCAGGAGCATTCAAATCACCAAATCATCAAATCATCAAATCACCAAATCACAAAATTAGTTTTGTATGACATTTCTGATAGTTATCATAGGCCTGGCACTGATCTTTGATTATATCAATGGTTTTCATGATGCGGCAAACTCAATAGCCACAGTGGTTTCCACAAAAGTGCTAACCCCGGGCCAGGCCGTTATCTGGGCCGCATTGTTCAATTTTGTTGCTTATTTTATTTTCAAGGACCATGGTGTTGCCAATACCATTGCCAAAACTGTAAAAACGGAAGTGGTTCACGGTCATGATATGTTGATAGTGATCTTTTCCGGACTAATAGCTGCCATTTTCTGGAATCTTTTTACCTGGTGGTTTGGTATACCTTCTTCTTCATCGCATGCATTGATCGGTGGTTTTTCCGGTGCAGCCATCGCATACGGTGGCTTTAGTACAGTCAATCCAGATCCCGTCATCAAAACAGTTGCCTTTATCTTCCTGGCTCCGGTCATTGGGATGATTATCGCATTTATTATCTCGCTCTGGTTCATTCATTCTTTTAAAAAAGGAGGGATGCCCAGGATCATTGCGTTCACCGTTTTTGTTTTGGTGGGGATCTTTTTATATTACAACCTCGAATTTGATCCCGCCAAATTAAAATCACATTACGACTCATACGCATTAAAAGTTATTTTCTTTTCCAAAAATTTTAAATGGATATTATTATCATCCATTCTTTTGATCATGGCTGCTTTTACATTATTCTTAAGTAGTTTGAATGCGAACCGTGCAAACACCTGGTTCAAAAGATTACAGCTGGTCTCTTCTGCAGCTTTCAGCATTGGCCATGGTGGAAATGATGCCCAGAAAGTAATGGGTATCATCATGGTGGCATTGATCGCCTACAACCCTGCAGTATATACATTAGATCATATGGTTTGGTGGGTGCCCATCGCCTGTTACTCAGCCATTGCATTGGGCACCATGAGCGGCGGTTGGAAAATTGTGAAAACAATGGGTACCCGCATAACCAAAGTAACACCCTTTGAAGGAGTAGCTGCAGAGACTGCCGGCGCCATCACTTTATTTGTGACAGAGGCTTTGAAAATACCCGTGAGTACCACCCATACCATCACCGGCTCCATCATTGGGGTAGGTGCTACCAAGCGCTTATCTGCCGTTCGCTGGGGCGTTACCGTAAACTTGTTATGGGCATGGGTTTTAACAATACCGGTAAGCGGCTTACTGGCTGCCGGTACTTACTATGTTGTCCATTTTTTCTTTTGATAGATGTGCTGAATAATTTCATTTACAGGTAGTGCACCAGCTTCGTCATTTCGGCAATCAAAATGCGTTTGTCATGCTAAGGAACGAAGCATCTCAACCCAATCATTTGGGTTCATTTACCTTTATGTTTTCACTGATACCCTTCGTTACTCAGGATGACAAGAAATTTTTCGCTCCTCCACCCCGGAGCTTTTTAAACTGGGATACTACTCATTTTCAGATGACTCATCAGGATGAGTGATTTTTCGTTTTCTTTGTACTATGAATAAGATATTAGTTACCGGTGGTTGCGGCTATATTGGAAGCCATACCATTGTTGACCTGATAGAAAACGGCTTTGAAGTGATCTCTGCTGACAATAATTCGCGGAGCAATGAGCATATCTTAAATGGTGTTGAAAAGATAACCGGCAAAAAAGTAAAAAATTATAAGGTAGACCTTTGTATCTATGATGATACCTATGCCATTTTCCAGGAAAACCCCGATATCAGTGGCATTATTCATTTTGCAGCATTTAAATCCGTAGGGGAGTCGGTTGAAAAACCATTACTATATTTTGAGAATAATCTTAACTCGCTCATCAATATTTTAAAATGTGCAGATGAGTTCAATGTAGCTCATTTCGTTTTTTCTTCTTCCTGCACAGTATATGGCAACCCGGATCATATCCCTGTTACGGAAGAAACGCAGCAAAAGCCCGCTGAATCACCCTATGGGGCCACTAAACAAATGGGTGAACAGATCGTACAGGAAGCCGTTAAGTGCAGTGATATGCGATCTGTTTTACTTCGGTATTTTAACCCGGTTGGTGCACACCCGTCTGCCGCCATCGGTGAAATGCCCCTCGGCAAACCAACTAACCTGGTTCCTGCGATCACCCAAACGGCAATCGGCAAGCTGATGGTCATGCAGGTTTGGGGTACGGATTATCCTACAAAAGATGGTAGCTGTATCAGAGATTATATTCATGTTTGTGATATCGCACATGCTCATACGCTCGCACTCAACTACCTGCTTAGCGATCAGCATAACAGTAAATGCACGGTATTTAATTTGGGGAGTGGTAACGGCTTTAGTGTGCTGGAAGTGATCACTGAATTTGAAAGAATAAGCGGGGTGAAATTGAATTACCGTACAGGGCCAAAACGTCCCGGCGACGTGATCGCCATTTATGCTAATAATGACAAGGCAAAACAGCTCCTGGGCTGGACACCGCGATACAGTCTGGAAGACATGATGCGTACGGCCTGGAACTGGGAACTTAAGCTTAAAGAGGGCGAAATTTTTTTCCCGGCCCAAAACCCCGATTTGAATTAATATTTCCATTATCTTCGCCCATCCTCGCAAAGCTCAATTCCTATAAATTACCTGTTTAATTTGCTCAATTAACTTATTTATTGCAATGGCAAAACGATTTGCGGGGATTTTTATAACCCTACTGCTAACGGTATTATTTTTTGCGGGCTGTAAAAAATTTGAAAAAGCCGGGGCTGTTCAGGCCCCTGGCGTAGCAATTACATTCGACGATAATTATGTTGATAACTGGGTAGAGTATTTACCCTTACTCGACTCTGCAGGCGTTAGGGCTACTTTTTATATCTGTAGGTACAACCGTCTTACTGCTGATCAAAAAAATAAGATCAGGATCATTGAAAGCCATGGCCACGAAATTGCCTATCACAGCACCAACCATTACAATATGATGGACTATGTTTATAAGCAAAAGCATAGTTTAGATGAGTACATGAAATGCGAAATAGAAGATGGCTTAAAACTGATGAATCGCGACGGATTTTATCCCACTACATTCGCCTATCCTGCAGGAGCGCATAATGGAATTGCTGATAAAATGCTGCAACGCTATTTTAAAAGCGTTAGGGCATTGAATGGTACCAATGACTTCACCAAAAGTCTTGCATCTACAGAAAAAAATGATGTGCTCTATGGCCTGGGGATCGATAAAAGCAGCAAAAGATCAGATGATGTTATCATGCAGGTCATAAAATCTGCATTTGAGAACAAAGACTGTGCAGTATTTGTAGCACATAATATAAATGCAGCCATACCACTCAGTGTTACCAGGGAACGTTTACTAAAAATGTTTGCCTATATAAAAAGCCTGGGGATGAAATATTATACCGCTTCCGAAATTTCCAATTAAGCCCTTCATGCCTGTTTGAAAACTTTGTGAGCAACTTTTTGAGCTGCGCAGGCATTCAATCAAATCTTTCTTTTACTTTGCGGCATCTTAAAATATTTTTACAAAACAGGTTCATTATATGCTCAACGACATCCAGGTTTCCGGTAATAAAGACACACGCAGCGGTTTTGGTGATGGTATTCTGGAAGCAGCACGCCGGAATTCAAATATAATTGCACTTACTGCAGACCTTGCCGGTTCTTTAAAATTGAATGGTTTTATCAAGGAATTCCCGGAACGGTTCATTCAATGCGGTATCGCTGAAGCCAATATGATGGGTATCGCCGCAGGCTTAACAATTGGAGGTAAGATCCCTTATACAACAACATTTGCAAATTTTTCAACGGGAAGAGTGTATGACCAGATAAGGCAAAGCATTGCCTATAGCGGAAAGAATGTAAAGATCTGCGCATCGCATGCAGGACTAACCTTGGGAGAAGATGGTGCTACACACCAGATACTCGAAGATATCGGGTTGATGAAAATGTTACCGGGCATGACCGTGATCGTTCCTGCAGATTATAACCAGACCAAGGCTGCTACTATGGCCATTGCTGATTATGAAGGCCCGGTTTACCTTCGTTTTGGCCGCCCCGTTTGGCCCATCTTTACCAATGAATCAGATTTTGTGATAGGAGAGGCACAACAACTTTCTGAAGGAACCGATGTCAGCATTTTTGCCTGCGGCCACCTTGTTTGGAAAGCCATTGAAGCAGGAAAGATCTTACAGGAGAAAGGTATTAGTGTTGAAGTGATAAACATTCATACCATTAAACCATTGGATGTTGATGCGATCGTCGCGTCGATCAATAAAACAAAATGTGCCGTTACTGCAGAAGAGCATAATATCATTGGCGGACTCGGTGATAGCATTGCACAGGTTGCGGCCAGGCATTGCCCGATACCGATAGAATACGTGGGTACAAAAGATACATTTGGAGAAAGTGGCAAGCCAATGGACCTCTTACAAAAATATGGATTGGATACGCCTGATATTGTTGCTGCAGCCGAACGAGTGATGGCGAGGAAATAGAGGGGAATAAGTTGGTAGTTCGAAGTTGGTAAGGTGTACTACAAACTACCACCTTTTAATTAAACTTTACACATAAAAACTAATCTTACGATTGGTTTTTTTATTTTTACTGCTCATCCGCTTACTATGGCCGAACATTTAGACGATAAAGAATTATTAGACCAATTCCGGGAACCTTCAACAAAGGAAGCCGGTTACACCCGCATCATAAAAAAATACCAGGAGAAGCTATATTGGCATATCCGCAGAATGGTAGTAGAGCATGAAGATGCAAATGATGTATTGCAGAATATGTTCATCAAGGTTTGGAATGGCCTGGATAATTTCAGGGAAGATAGCCAGTTGTACACCTGGCTGTACCGTATCGCTACCAATGAAAGCCTGAGCTTTTTAGAGCAGCAGAAAAAAAGGTCTTCGGTCTCCCTGAGTGATGTAGAATCCGGCCTCAGTAACCGCCTGCAGGCAGATAAACACTTTGATGCCAATAAATTAGAATGGAAATTACAGGTAGCCATCCAGCAATTACCTGAAAAACAAAGAGTTGTATTCAACCTGCGCTATTATGATGAAATGCCATACGAAAAAATGAGTAAGGTGTTGGAAACCAGTGAGGGAGCATTGAAAGCAAGCTATCATCATGCAGTAAAAAAAATAGAGGATTTTATACTGAATCATTAAACTTTTAATAAATAAGCAGGTCTTAGTACAATAATGGAATCAAGGATCGACATATTAAACGAACTGAAGGAACTTAGTCCTTTAATAGCCGGAATGGAAAAACTAAATGTTTTTACTGTTCCCCCCGGTTATTTTGAAGGGTTTGGTGAATATGTTATGAGGATAGTTAAAGCAGAAGAAACAGGCATTTTAACTGATCTTTCCAAACAAAGTTCTTTTCAAGTACCTGCCGGTTATTTTGATGGTTTAGCGGATACCATCATGGCGAAGATAAAAGCCGGGCAACATGAAAATGCTGCAGATGAATTAAGGGGATTATCTCCGATGTTATACAGCATTCAACATGAAAATGTATTTGAAGTACCGAAAGGATATTTTGCTGGCCTGGCTGCCACAATATTAAATAAAGCGCAGCAAAATAAAAATGCTGCAGAAGAATTAAGGGAATTATCCCCGATGTTATATAGCATTCAAAACGAAAATGTATTTGAAGTACCAAAAGGATATTTTACTGGCCTCTCCGATACCATATTGAGTAAGGTTCAGCCCGTGAAAGTAGTGACGATGCGCAGGCGCAGTACCACATTTATGAAATATGCTGTGGCTGCCGTGTTTACGGGTATGATGGCATTGGGGGTTTTTAAGTTCACAGATACAAGTAATAACTATGTTGACCCGGCTGTTGCAGAAGGGTTAAAAATAGCCAACGAAAATAGATTTGATGAAGAGTTTGCAAAAGTCAGTGATGCTGATATTGTAAAATATCTTGAGACAAGCGGCAGTGATGTAAATGCAGCATTAGTTGCTAATACGGCTAATAATAGTGTTGACGAAAATGATCTACCCAGCCAGGCGGATTATATGATGGATGAAAAAGCGCTGGATAAATACCTCGATAATATTAATGTAAACAGCCCAAAAAATTAAGATCACGATCATGAAAAAATATTTGCTCATATTCACACTACTCTTAGGCAGTTTTACTGCACTAAGGGCCCAGGATAACCAGCCCGGTGATGAAACAAAAAAGCAGGAAAGAATTAAAGCACTCTATGTTGCTTATATCACACAGGAATTGAAGTTGACTCCTGAAGATGCTCAAAAATTCTGGCCTTTACACACACAGTTTGAAGCCGATCTGCAGGGGGTTAATAAAACCATGCCCGAACTGGAGAAACAACAGGCGATCTTAAATATCAAGAAAAAATACCAGGATAATTTTAACCGGGTATTGGGGCCTAATCGTTGCGAACGCTTTTTTAGAATGGATGGCGAATTTAAAAGCAGGTTGCTGGAGAAGTTACGCAATCAGCGCCTTAACCAGCGGCCATTGCGAAGAGGGCTGTAAACAAAATGTAAGAGCAGGAATAATAAATGTAAAATGTAAAACCGAATAGCTTTCATGTTTTACATTTTTTTTAGTACCGAATGCTCAAACTCCTGAATTTTACACTTTCTTACTGGATCTATTGCTTCACAAATTTTATTGTTCTTTTTTCTCCTCCCGAATGGATGGTAAGTAAATACACGCCGGGTTTTATGCCCGTCATATCCCAATTCTTATTATATGCACCGGTAAAGGAAAGATTTTCTTCCTTCCTCCATATCGCTTGACCTGCGAGGTTAGTGATAAGGTAAACCGTTTGCCCTTTTTCTGCAATTGTAAAAGAAACATTCAATTCATTTTTAACAGGGTTTGGGTAAAGCTGTTGGATCACCAGGTTATTGTTACCGGGTACATTGGATAACCTGATGCTGTTGGAATATCGCCCGGCACCATTTAGTTCATTGCTTTTAATGCGGTAAAATATATTTTTTTGTGCCGGTGAATGTATAAAATCATATGGCTTTGCCCCGCCATATGCAACAGTACCAACTTTGTTAAAATGTAAAGCATCAACCGACATTTCAATATCAAATGTACTTGTTGGTGCAAGCCCGTCATAATCCCAGGCTAATTCAACTGCTGTATTGTTCTGCCACCTGCCGCGTAACAAAAATTTATTGGTAGGCACAACGGAATAATAAGGCTGTGTCCATAAACCACGGCCATGGGTAGCCGCAGCAATTAAGCCATCCGAACTTCTGTATTGCAACATGTCGGTACGCACTGTGGGGAAGACGGACTGGGAAACCAAGGGGTAGTAGTGCCGGAGAAAGATGTGGTAACATATACACCTGCTTCTGTAGCAATGATCGCGCTTGTATTACTGCCTGGCACAAACATACACCAGCGTACAGGCATATCCGGTAAATTAACTCCATTATTATCCAGTGATGTCCAGGAACTCCCCCCATCACTGGATACCCATACGCTTGCTACCCCATAATTGGAATAGCATACCATCAAATGCTGATCATCGGTACCTACTGCAACGCAGGCTGTGGTTACATTGGTAGGTAAACCTGTATTGATATTGGTACCGGCAGAACCACTGGCAATAGTATTGGCATTGTCAACATAACAAAGCTTCGTACTTCCGACATCGTTAGTAGTCCCAAAATACACCCGGTTGCCTGTATAAGGAGACACGGTTACAGCCGTTACGGAATTATTGTTCAATGCGGTAATGCCTACTTCAACACTGGTAGTACCAGTAAGCGGATTGGTCCATCTCCTGTATGTTCCGGCACTGCTGCTACAATACATGATGGTGGACACGGTATCAAAATCGATAGGATTGATAAACTGCCCCGTAGTACTGCTCAAATTAGTAGTGCTCCATGTAGCACCACTATTTGTACTTCGCCTGTATTGATTATATACATAAGATGTGAATTGGTTGGCCGGAGCTTTTTGATCGATCTTTACAAAAGCGCCATCACCACCCGTTACCTCAACAGTTGCACCCAGGCCTGCAGTTGAAAACTGGTGACTGCCATTATCCTGTGCACCAGCTAAAAAATAATTTGTAGTGGAAGGGTGAATGGCACAAGAATAAAATTGCTTAATGCGTAAACCACTATTACGGTCACTGATAGCGAAACCGCCATCACTGGAGTAATGGATTCCGCCATCACAACCAATAAGTAATTTATTGCCGCCATCATACCATTTAATGATATGCTGGTCGGCATGCACATATTCATTTACGGGTGTGGTTCCTACCCAGGTAGAAATTTGCGACCAGGTATTTCCGGTATCTGCTGTTCTATAACAATCAAGACTTCCTATAATCACATCGTTTGGATTGGCAGGGTCAATTTCAATAGCGAGGCAATACCATCCCTGGCTGCTTGTAAACGAAGGGGTGCTGCCCGTAGCGGCCCAGGTAACACCTCCGTTGATTGATTTATAAATTGTGGGAACATCATCAGAAGTATTGGTTACAGGTAAAGCATAAAGAGTAGTGCCCCAGCAGGCCAGCTCAGTTCTGTCCACATTTGAAGTAGGGTATCCGGTCGTTGCTGTTTGCCAGTTTCCGGCAGATACTGCAGTAGTGGTTGTTGAAGGATTATCAGTGTAAAAATAATAACTGGTTGTTTCAAAGATGCCAATGGACACATGCATTCTTCCGGTGCTGCTGATCTCTATATCCGCGGCCCTCACTGACGCGGAACTTGAAGGAGTGATATTTGTCCAGGAAGTACCTCCGTTCATTGAACGGAGAATACCAGTATTCCTGTCTGCCAGGTAAATATTCCCCGATACATCACAAACTATTTTTGCACATCTTAAATAAGTGGTAGTGGAAGCAAGTTGATTCCATGTTGTTCCACCATCTGTACTTTTCCAAACACCCACTCCTCTTACAGCATCTCCGTTAAAAAAGGCTTCTCCGGTTCCAAAATATAGATTTTGTTTATTGAATGGATCCTGGTATATAGAAGTTATTGCCATGTTGGAAAAAAAATCATTTATGAGGGTCCATGTTGCAGGTGATGCGGTAATATCTGTTGTTTTCCATAATCCACCATCCACACCTCCAACAAAAACAGTTTTGCCGGTGGCATCATTAAGATCGGGGCATATTGCCCTGATTCTGCCAGATGCAATACCACTATTGGCTCTTGTATTTCCATTGGAACCTCCTACTGCATCACTATTTGGCCCTCGTTCTGTCCAGTTCCCATACCCTGCAATCAATTGAAATGGTAATAATGCTTTCAATGAATCGGTGTAATACATTGCATGCAACAGATGATCAGTTGGCACATCTCCGGTTGCAGGATCTTTTGTTCGGTTAAATTCAAACGCCATAGCCTTATCCGGACCGTCATACTTATCATCCTCATCAATATTTTTATTGAGCTTTTCTAAGCAGCCCGATAATTCAAAAATGATACTTAAGGAAAAGATAAGCAGGAAGATATTCTTTACAAGAGAGGTCTTTTTCATGGCTTAGATATTCGGGATATTGATTATAAATTTAAGGATAAAATTATAATATTTGACAGATCACATAAAAAAATCCTCCCGCATCATGCGGGAGGATTTAAAATCTATAACAGGATCAGGAACTATTATCTCAGTATTTCCACTCTTCCCATGGCCAGCCTGTTGCCGTCAATATCCACAACCTCTACCCAATAAACACCTGTGCTGTAATTACTAAGATTAACATACATGGGTGCATAAGCTGTACCTAAGGTATAGGCCTGTGATGAGATCCTCTTACCCAATGCATCAATGATATTGATACCATAAGGTGTCACATTATTGTGAACAGGATTATACCTCACCTGGAATAGTCCGCTGTTAGGATTAGGATAGATGAATACCCTTCCTGACAAAGAATCACCAATAGTTATCAGGTTGGATGTATTGAAACAACCATTCACATCGGTCACTGTTAATTTATAGGTACCCAGGTGATCGATATCTACTACATATGAACCGGTGGTAGCGCCTGTGACCACGGTATTATCTCTATACCATGTATAGATGGCTGCTGCCGGTGTTGATGTAGAAGACAATGTGGTTGTAAGGCCTGGCCACAGTGCCCGGTAAGGCGCTGCAGTTATCGCAACAATTGGTAGCGGATTGACTGTTAATGTCCTGCTTGCAGAGAATACAGTAGGACAAGGCAAAGCGCCTGCTATTGCGCAACGATATACATAACCATTCATCGACACCGGAGGCGCAGTGATGGTTAAGGTAGCTGCAGTAGCGCCTGAATAAGGAGCGCCATTGGCAACAGCAGTGAAACTAGCACCACCATTTGTACTTACCTGCCACTGGTAACCCGGCGATGTGCCCGTAACCCCTACAGTAAACGTGGCAACCTTATCAGTACATACGATTGCATTTACCGGCTGAGCCGTTATATTGATCGGTACATTAACGGTAACGGGTACCAGCGTAGGCTGTGAAGTACAGCTACCGGTACTTACGGTCACTGAATAAGTGGTAGATACTGCCGGTTTCGCATATACGGTCTGTAATACAGTACCCGTATAAACAGTTCCTGCAGCAGCATCAGTGAATAATCCTGAACCGATACCATTAGGTGTCCAGATACCACCTGAAGGCACACCATAGGTGAAGCTGAGTGTCCATGATTGCAATGTTCCTACATCTCCAGGGCCTCCGTCGCACATCGCCAGCGTCCATGCACCATTCGGTATTGGTAAATAAAGGCTAGAAAAACCAGTTGCATTGGAAACAAAGCCCGTAGGATCCATGATCGTGTAACCCGGGTTTGTTACTCCATTAAGCGCATCAGCCTGGTAAGGGCCTGCAGGAGGAGTTATTCCGTACCGATACGGAGTAGGTACGGCTTTGAATTGAACAACAGATGAGGAGTTGGTCACTGCATTAAAGAATCCTGCAGTTGGTATTGAAGCAGCACCATTATCAGTATTTGTATTGTGTTTATACAAACTCAGGATCTGGCCATTAGGCGCTTTCAGGTTAATTACCATATCAGCCGGATACGTATGAGGCATATTAAGGGTAACAGACATCACTGAAATAACGGCATTTGCCGGAACACCAGCTACATTTATGATACTGGTTGAAGCGGTTGCTGTATTATCTGGAATAAATACAGGCGTTGAATTAGTAAGTGTTACAGTAGTTGGTGCAAGTGATGATGTGATCGTCAATGGAACAGCCGCATCACCCAAACACATAGCAACTGAAGCAGGGCTCACTACTGGTGGGGCCGGAGTATAATTTACGGTGGCCGTTGCTGTAGCGCTACAACCTGTTGCCGTAATGTTGCCTGTTACTGTATAGATCGTATTTACAAGCGGTTTTGCGTAAACGGTAGCTGCATTAGTGCCTGCCGTATAAGGGATGGCTGCAGCACAATCAAGATATAATCCCGTTACCGGCGACCAGGTGTAGGTATTTGCACCACTGGCCGTTAGCGGATTACAGTTAGCTCCAAAACCTCCACAGGAAACAGTAGGTGTTACTGTTACTGTTGGTGCAGGGTTAACTGACAGGATAGCTCCGTTGGAAATATTTGGATTGCCCAATCCTGGAGGACAGGTTCCACTTACCACACAACGGTAACGGTTACCATTCATTGCAAATGCTACCGGGTTAATGGTAAGTGTTGGTGTTGTTACGCCTGAATAAGGTGCAACATTTAAAAGATTATTATACAAAATACCACCGTTTGTACTTTCCTGCCACTGGTAAGTAATGCCCGTACCCGTTGCCGTTACTGTAAAGCTGGCTGTTGTAGTGGAGCATACCGTTACATTAGCAGGTTGAGTGGTTACTGTTGGGCGCTGGTTAACGGTAAGAAGTATACTGGCTACTCTTATACAACCTGCGCCATTATTATGAGTTACCGTATAAGTTGTTGTTACTGTAGGAGAAGCTGCTACCGGGTTTGTTGTGGTAGAACTAAGGCCTGCTGCAGGAGACCATAAGAAGGTACCTGTTGTTACAGGAGAAAGGCTTCCTCCGGAAAAAGTTACATTACCAATAAATCCTCTTGGCGTATTTGCAGGAACTGTAGGAATTGCGCCTCCTCCATATCCGATAAGGTCACCGGTTACAATATCACATCCTCCGGCAGAGAAAGTATAAGTGCCTGCAGCAAGAGTGCTGTAGCCCATATTAAAACCGTTGGCTGCTGTAGCACAACTTACAAGTATGCGGTAAGTTGCGCCCGCAGGAACAGATAAAGTGAGACCAGACATGAATGGTTGAACCGTAGAGCCACCAATAGCAGTTATTGCAGCGCTACCGAATTGTGTCCAGGTTGGCCCTGTAATAGCTCCCGGAGACCCACTGATACTGGTAGAACTATACCAGGCCTGTACATTACTTGCACCAGCTGCAAATGCGAGGCTGGCGATATCTGTAAGTGTAACAGGGAATGCATTATCATTCCTGAAATTAAATGTGATCACAAAATTTCCATTACCCGAAGCGAAATTGGTTGCTATATTGCCGCTTGCAGCAGCACCTTCCATTACCGTTAACCTTGTTGGGTCACCGGCACAAACTGTGGTACCCGGATCAGCAACGATAAACATTGGTAAACCTCCTGGGATAATTGTAACAGTAGCAACCGATGAGTTGGCAGCTGCGCAACCCGGTGCCTGTACAACAGCACGGAAATAAGTAGTTACCGGAAGATTATTAAAAGTAAGTGTGGTTGTTGTATTGTTGGGCAGTACCGTTGTATAAGGGCCAGCCAATGCAGTGGCTGATTCCCAGCGTATAACCGAACCCGTTTGACCAGATAAGGTTAAGGTTCCGGTATTGGTTGTTCCACAAATAGAAGTGTTTGCAGGTGTAACGGTGCCGCCTACTGATAATGACACAACAGTTAATAATGCAGGATTACTATTTACAGAAGCAGCTGCGCAACCACTCACTACACAACGGTATGCATAACCATTCATAACAAGGGTAACAGCACTCAGGTTAAGTGTAACTGTTGTAGCGCCTGAATAGATACCTCCGTTTGTAATATTGGTGAACGGACCGCCAACGCCCGCAGTGCTTTCCTGCCATTGGTAAGTGATCGGTGTGGTACCAGCCGCTGTAATAGTGAAACTTGCAGCAGTACCGGTACAGGTAGTAACATTCGAGGGTTGGCTCGAAACCGTTTGGGCCGTACAGCCAGAAGGAGGCAGGATAATGGTTACTGTATCCTTGAACTGGTTAGAACAGGCAGCCCCGGAAAGGGTGGTCCTCATATTGACCTGGGCCACAGAAGTAATATTAATATCATCAACATACCAACCAGTTGCCGCAGTATTATCATCAGACGTCATCCTGAAACGGAACTGTGCCGTTTGATTGGCATAAGGAGTCAGATCAACAGTTGTTTGGATCCATCCACCGCTATTGCCGCTGAACGCCGACCTTCCTGCGATAGGATTGGTTCCTCCAACAGAATTATTATACCCATTAATGGTCATTCGAGGACCCAGGTCAACCCAGGTGCCACCACCATTGGTACTGATCTCTACAACACCACCATCCCATCCTGATTCTGTATTATAATTATGCCAGAAAGTAAGTTTTGCGCTTGGAGGCCCTAAGGCGATCGGGCTGCTGGTAATCCTGAAGTCAGTGATCGCTGTGGCATTATCTACTCCAAACAATGAACTTGGGGGACTATGGCTTTGTGCCGAAGAAACCACCCAGTTATTAGGACCTGTTCCTACAGTTGCTGTCCAACCGGCAGGTAAACCAGGGCCGGCAACCGGCTCGTTCAATAATGTTACAGGAGCAAAATATGAACCTGCATTGATATTAACTGTGAATGAATAGGTTTGAGAAGTTCCTGCTGCAATATTCACGGTCCAGCTTACCACCCTGTTTCCCGCATTATAAGTACCGCCATTGGTAGCGCTTACAAAGGTTACGTTGGTAGGCAATGTATCTGTCATTAAATAATTGCTAAGCGCTATACAACCTGTATTGTTCACCGTGTTTGTGTACACTATATTCTGACCTTCAGGCACAGAAGCCTGAGCCTGTGTTAAATTAAATGTTGAACTCTCCACATTGCAATCACCGAGCTTGAATTGTGCAACACGTGTTGCCCATGATGAGGCCGCACTTCCCCACATGGACGTCATCCAGAAAAGTGAATCGTTCACAACGTCAGGAGTTACTTCATTGTAATCACCCCAACGATTTCCAAACGTACCGTAAGCAGTTCCGGCCTGTATCAGTGTCTCCGCTACAGTCATCGTACCCAGTGGGTCAGTGGCATTACGGCCGGTAAAGTACATGGATGCATATTTGGTAGTAGAACTAAGATCATAACCTAAGGCGATCTGTCCTTTACTATTGATATTAATACTTCCCATCCATCTCCAGTCTGTGCCGCAAGGTGCATAAGTGGATTGTTGGTAGATAGCCCATGGTGATGCAGGCGTTGGTCTCCGTAGCTCATACCAGCGTAAGCCTGCACGAGGTGAACCCAGGCCCACATTGGCATCCACAGTATAATTCAGTACCATCGATTCATAAGTTCCGAAGTTTCGGTAAATGACCCGGTTCATGATCCTGTCTGCAAGTCCGTCGTATCCATTACCACTTGCAGATGGCACACAGTTACGTCCGCCACAGAAGCTTGATTTGAATGGCGCTGTCATAAGGCTGTTCGTTTGCACTGTAAGAACGGTACTTGCAGGAACGGCAAAATTTGGAGCGAATAAAACAAATCCAATGCTATCCTTATCATTAGGATCAGCGGTGAAATCATCATCAGAATAATACATGAACATGCCCGGGTTAGTTGCAAGTGGTGGCGTAGCACCAATAACGTTTACCGGGAAACTATTAAAAGATAAGCGAAACCGTTGTGCTTCTGCAGTTACATCGCCGGCCAGCATTTTCGTTTTGTTGAATGCATACACAGAAGATCCGAGGTAAGCAGTTCCTGCGGTGTTGAAATCATTTGTAGAAGCGAAATATGCATTTGGCATTGCGCCCCATTTCGGATAATCGGGGAAAAAAGTATTGTCGGTGAACTTATATATATACCATGCACCGAGCGGATTGTTGGTTTGCGAAACGCAGGCAATAAGTGTATTGATACCCGAACCGCCACCAGCATGTCCAAACTCAGTAAGCAGGTAGCGGTCAGCCATCTGATCATACATTGCCACAGGATCACCTGAACCGGTATAACCCGGGCTGGCAACGAGGTTAACTATCAATGTCTGGTTCAACAACACATTACCGTTCCTGTCCCATATCTTAAAATAAGAACTCGAACTATTATTGATGGTTTGAATAACAGCAGTTGGACCAGCGCACATATTTGGATCGGCCGGGGCAACGTTTGTATAAGGCAATCCGGCAAAATTCTGGGTGACTACGCCACCGGAGAAGTTGCCTGGTGTAGGATTCGGGCTCGCCATGTTGGTGATGACGCCGCCTCCAGTTGTTTTTTGCACTACAGGATCGGGCGTTTCCACCTTGCTGTATTGAGTACGTTGCACATTCTCATTGTCCTCGTTAAGACCAACTACCCTGTCCCTGATCCTGGTGATCGGAGCCACAAAACCTGCGGGTGTTTTATAATCTTTAAGTGAGGGGATCACTTTTATCAATTCGCCGATGATCACATCGGGATTGCGCATCTCCTTTTGTGCAAAGGATGTTGCTCCTGTAAAGAGCAGCATAAAAAGCAGGAACATTTTCATTGAATGTCCCGGAGATTGTACCATTTTCGATAACGAAGAGGAGAATTTTCTCATAAAATTAAATTTGTAAAGTATTAAAATTGGGTGGTGGGGTAATTATTTTTTTAATAGAAGAAACGATCGCAACGGTTAGGTCGGAATATTCTTTTGAAATATTTTGTGCTGTATTGTCTGACTTTTCTACGCCGGCAATGATGCAATCATCCATTTGGAATTTAACGGAATGACTGGCCTGCTTATTGGTATTAGCATTCTGATCTGTAACTGACCTTACTGCATTTGAACGGTCCTGCAACACCTGGTCTTCTTTATTATCGTTCAGGCAATATAAAAAGGCCTTTCCGTTGACCAGCCTGATCTTTGCCACATCATACAGCTTACCGTTAATGGAAAATTCTTTTCCCATTTCTTCCCATATGATGGTATTCTTATTGGCTTCGGCATCAAAGATTTTTAAGGAACTTTCGGGAATACTGGCAAGGATCTGTTCTTCCATTGCCTCTTTTGCAAGATGTTGCTGAATGATAGTAATACAGTAATAGCCGACCTGGCTAAACAAGATCAATCCTAATAAAAATATAGGTATAATTTTCTTCAAGCTTCAGCAGTTCAATTAATAATATGATATGAAATCACTCGCTTTTTTCTGGCAACAATGCAAAAAATGCTGATGCAATATAGGACTAAATGCCAGATTATTCCAACTTTTTAACTAGCAAGCTGGCTTGTAAAGCCAATATTCTTAACGGCATATGGCTGACCACCGGCGAAAAACATATTTTTTCCGCCTGAGTGGTTTTATGGCTTATTTATTATGCCATTTTTTTGCGATTCCAACTGGCAACCCCTACCTTTGCAGCCTGAAAAATGCCCCCTTTTATAAAAATTTATTAATTGATATTTTATGGTAGAAATTAAACCGGATGAGATCTCGGCGATACTTCGTCAGCAACTGAGCAATTTCAATGCCTCGGCTAGTTTAGAAGAAGTTGGTACCGTATTACAGGTGGGTGATGGTATTGCCCGTGTTTACGGATTAAACAATGTTCGTTCAGGTGAATTGGTAGAATTTGATAATGGTGTAAAAGCCATTGCATTGAACCTGGAGGAAGATAATGTGGGTGTGGTTTTGATGGGAGATAGCAGTGAGATCAAGGAAGGAGATAAGGTAAAACGTACCGGTCAGATCGCTTCTATTAAAGTAGGGGAAGGAATGAGCGGCCGTGTTATTAATACATTAGGTGAACCCATTGACGGTAAAGGCCCGATCAAGGGCGAATTATATGAAATGCCCCTTGAACGTAAAGCACCGGGTGTAATTTTTCGTGAGCCGGTTAAAGAACCCCTGCAAACGGGTATTAAAGCCATTGACGCGATGATACCGATCGGGCGTGGACAAAGAGAGTTGGTGATCGGTGACCGCCAGACGGGTAAAACGGCCATTTGCATCGATACCATCATCAATCAAAAAGAATTTTATGCAGCAGGGAAACCTGTTTATTGTATATATGTAGCGATCGGACAAAAAGCCAGTACCATCGCCGGAATCATGAAGGTATTGGAAGAACATGGCGCCATGGCTTATACAACTATCGTTGCGGCTTCTGCTTCTGATCCTGCTCCTTTGCAATTCTATGCTCCATTTGCCGGCGCTGCGATCGGGGAATTTTTCCGCGATACCGGAAGGCCTGCATTAATTATCTATGATGATCTTTCCAAACAGGCAGTAGCTTATCGTGAAGTATCATTATTATTACGTCGCCCACCCGGACGTGAAGCTTATCCAGGTGATGTATTTTATTTACATAGCCGTTTGTTAGAGAGAGCTGCAAAAGTTATTGCAAAAGATGATATCGCAAAGCAGATGAATGATCTGCCCGAATCCATTAAACACCTCGTAAAAGGCGGTGGTTCATTAACAGCATTGCCGATCATTGAAACACAGGCTGGTGACGTATCTGCTTATATTCCAACCAATGTGATCTCTATTACTGATGGCCAGATATTCCTGGAAGGTAACCTGTTCAATGCAGGTATCCGACCGGCGATCAATGTAGGTATTTCGGTTAGCCGTGTGGGTGGTAATGCACAGATCAAATCCATGAAAAAGGTAGCAGGCACATTAAAACTGGACCAGGCGCTTTACCGGGAGTTGGAAGCCTTCTCAAAATTTGGTGGCGACCTTGATGCTGCAACA
>JANYIM010000164.1 GCA_025362055.1 Bacteroidota bacterium | reverse complement strand
TGAACAATTCCAAATACCCATGGCCGCCGATTTTGATTCGCTGAATGTATCTGTGGCCACGGGTATTGTTTTGTATGAAGTGATGAAGCAAAGGGGATATTGAGAACAGGGCCGTTGATCATCAATAAAATAAATGAATACCGGGCGATGGTTAAGTAATAGCCGCTACCTTTGTAATCTATATGTCTTCAACTAAAAAGATCAGGCTCATCGAATGCCCACGCGATGCCATGCAGGGCTGGGCTCATTTTATCCCTACTCAAAATAAGATCGAATATATCAATGCCTTATTGAAAGTTGGTTTTGATACCATTGATTTCGGAAGTTTTGTTTCACCAAAGGCCATACCGCAGATGGCGGACACAAAGGAAGTAGTTGGTAGTTTGCAGTTGGCAGGAAGCAATTCGAAACTGCTTGCAATCATTGCTAATGAACGGGGGGCAACTGATGCGGTGGCCTATGATGAAATAACTTACCTGGGATTCCCTTTTTCTGTTTCTGAAACATTCCAAAAAAGGAATACGAATTCTTCCATTGCCGGATCTTTGAACAGGGTAGAAGGGATACAGGACCTGTGCATTAAAAATAAAAAAGAGCTCGTTGTTTATATATCAATGGGCTTTGGGAATCCATATGGCGATCCGTATGATGAGGAAATTGTTTTTAGCTGGGTGAATAAGCTTGCAGCAATGGGAATAAAAATAATCTCACTGGCAGATACAGTTGGGCTGGCAGGCCCGGCACAGGTAAAACGAATGACAAAATACCTGGTGGATGCAATCCCGGGTATCGAGACCGGTGTTCATCTTCATTCATCTGCCGCTAACTGGAAAGATAAGGTGGATGCAGCTTTGGATGCAGGATGCCTGCGCTTCGACGGTGCGCTGAAAGGCATTGGGGGCTGTCCCATGGCTGATGATGTACTGGTGGGCAATATGGATAGTGAATTGATGATACCTTACTTCAATGGATTGAATTTGCTGAACGATCTTGATATCGATGCATTAAATGAATGCAGCCGTATCGCTTCAAATATATTTGTGTAATAAGTTTAATAAGTGTTATGGATCTTCATTTAGAATTTTCTCCCAAACCATTTGATATTAAGATCAGTCACCGGCAAAAATTATTGCTGATAGGTTCCTGCTTTACGGAACAGATCGGGCACAAACTGGTGCAACATAAATTCCAGGTACTTGATAATCCCAATGGTATCTTATTTAACCCGGTGAGCATTGCAAATGCTGTCGCTTCGTATATTGACAATAAGCAGTACAGTTCAAACGATCTTTTTTACCAGAATGAATGCTGGAACAGCTGGGCGCATCATAGCCGGTTCTCCCATCCGGGTAAGGAAGATTGTCTTCGATTGATAAATGATTCGCAGGTAAAGGCCAATCAATTTTTAAAGGAGACCGACTGGCTGCTGGTAACACTTGGATCTGCCTTTGTGTATGAATTGGGAAATGGGGATGTGGTGGCCAACTGTCATAAAGTGCCAACGGATAAGTTCAATAAAAGACTATTACGGGTAGACGAAGTCGTTGCTGCACTTCAAAATATGCAGGAGCAATTAAGGCAATTCAATCCTGCCATAAAAATAATTTATACCATCAGCCCGGTACGGCATCTAAGAGACGGTTTTGTTGAAAATAACCGGAGTAAGGCAACACTGATCAATGCGGTTCATCAACTCATATCCGGAAACATATTTTACTTTCCGGCTTATGAACTTGTCATCGATGACCTGCGCGACTACCGCTTCTATGCAGAAGACATGGTACATCCCAACTATGCTGCCACTAACTATGTATGGGAAAAATTCATTGCAACCTGTATTGACGAAGCTTCACAATCATTGATGAAAGAGATCAATAACATCAATGCCGCTAAAAGCCACAAGGCATTTAACCCGGCATCTGCACAACATAAAAAATTTTTGCAGACAAACCTGGAGAAAGTTCAAAAACTGAATCAGCAGTTTCCTTATATCAATTTTGAAGAAGAGATGAATTATTTTATGGGCTAAAGCCAACGGCGAGGACTTAATGTATCCGATCCCCCCGCACTTCAATGGTCTTCATCAATTCCTTTTCATATTTCAACCATTCATTCCAGCGTTTTCTTACTTTCTCTTTTGGCAGGTACAATTCCGATAAATTGATGAACAATGTATAATGCCCGGCTTCACTTTCCATGAATTTCCTGTAAAAATTACGCATGTATGCATCATTCAATCCTTCACTTAATCGTTTAAAGCGTTCGCAACTCCTCGCTTCTATCAATGCCATTGTTAAAAGGCGGTCGAGGAACCTGTCTTCCACGCTGCCGTCTTTTTTCTGAAATTCCAGTAATTTATTCACGTATTCATCCTTGCGCTGTTTGCCTAATTGAAGCTTCCTTTTTTTTAACTCGGCCAATACTATCCTGAAATGCCCCCACTCTTCGGTCACGATTGGCGAAAGTGCGGCTACCATTTCTTCCTTGTCGGAGTAACGTTGTATCAATGAAATGCAGGTTGTAGCTGCTTTCTGCTCGCAGTATGCATGATCGGTAAGGATATCTTCCAGTTCCATCCCGGCCAGGTCAACCCAACGGGGATCGGATGGTAGTTTCAATCCTAGGATATTCTTTACATCAATGGAATCAGTAGCCATGGCGCAAAAATAAATAAACCAAACGGCTTTGATACAAGCCTTTTTCTTAAATTACAGTTACAATTATTTTTATGAGAATTATTCCATTCATCGCATCTGCAGTTATCAGTTCGGGATTGGTTGTTGTGTTGAATACAACACTTGTGTTACCCGCACCCCTGGGTAAATTATTAAGTCCGCAACACGGTATCTGGCAGAATGCAGAAGCTGCTGATAAAGATTTTACGGCCGACCTTACATTCCCGGGATTGAACGGGAAGGTAGAAGTGTACCTCGATGAACGCCTCGTACCGCATGTTTTTGCTGAGCAGGAGAATGATGCCTATTTTGTACAAGGCTACCTGCATGCAAAATTTCGTTTGTGGCAAATGGAATTTCAAACACATGCAGCTGCCGGAAGGCTTAGTGAAATAGTAGGGGATAAAGATCCCCATATCTTAAATCTAGACAGGATGATGCGGCGGCTTGGAATGGTATATTCTGCCGAGATATCCCAAAAAGAAGTGGAAAAAGATGAAGCGATGAAGGCTGAATGTGATGCGTACACTGCAGGCGTTAATGCATACATCGAAACATTAACGGAAAGCAAATTACCCATTGAGTATAAAATGCTTGGGTATGCACCGGAAAAATGGACCAATCTTAAAACGGCATTGTTCTTAAAATATATGAGTCTTGACCTGGCAGGCCATGATGAAGATTTTGAAATGACAAATGCAAGAAGTTTTTTCAGCGCAGACGATTTTGTGAAATTATATCCGGCCCTGCAGGATTCATTGGATCCTGTTATTCCAAAAGGAACACCGTTTGCCAAACAAACCGTTTTTCCTAAAGCACCTGTATCTGTTGATTCTGCTTATTTGAATAATAAGGACATTGTTTATACGGAAGAACAAAAACCCGACAGGGATAATGGCAGTAATAACTGGGCGGTGAGTGGTAAAAAAACAAAAAGCGGCGCACCCATCCTTTGTAATGACCCTCACCTTGGACTTAACCTTCCTTCCTTATGGTACGAGATGCAGATCAGTACTCCCGGCTTTAATGCTTATGGGGCAACCTTCCCGGGTGCACCCGGTGTGGTCATTGGTTTTAACGACAGTTGTGCTTTTGGTTTTACTAATGGAGGCAGGGATGTGCGTGATTATTATGAGATAAAATTCAAAGATGATAAAAGGGAGGAATATTTATTCAATGGTGAATGGAAAAAAACAAGGTGGAGAATTGACAGCATTAAGATAAAAGATAAAAAAGATTTTATTGATTCTGTAGCTTATGTGCAATTGGGAAACGACTGGTGCCCGGTGATGTATGATAAGTCGTATAGCGGTGGCCGCAATACCAACAATAAAAATTATGCTGTTCGCTGGAAAGCGCATGATCCAAGCGATGAACTGAAAATATTCAACCTGCTTGACCGTGCAAAGAACTATGCTGATTATTCTACAGCGGTGACCAACCTGCACACGCCCGGGCAAAACTGCGCCTTTGCCTGTAAGAACGGGGATATAGCCATACGCACACAGGGAGAATGGCCGGCCAAATGGAAGGGCCAGGGCGATTTCATCATGCCGGGTACGGATACCAGCTATTTATGGCAGGGCATGATACCGCAGGATGAAGTGCCCTTTCAATACAATCCCGAAAGAGGGTTTATCAGCAGTGCCAATCAAAAGCCGGTGGATGAAAGCTATCCTTATTATATGGGAAGGAATTACCCGCCCTACCGTGGTATCACTATCAATAAACGCCTTGCAGCCATGAATAATATTACCGTGGATGATATGAAGGCCCTGCAAACCGATAATTATAATATGCCTGCCGCAACAATACTACCCTTATTGATAAAGCATGTAAAAGAAAATGAACTGAATGCGGATGAGAAAAAATATTTCGGCCTGTTGCAACACTGGGACCTGAGAAATGATGTGGGATCAAAAGGCGCTACAGTATTTGAAGTATTATGGAAGAATTTTTTAGACACTGTTTATAGTGATGAATATGCGAAAGCGCCCAAAGTGATTGAACGCCCGTTTGGCGGTACCTTGATAGAAGGATTGTTAAAAGATTCTGCCTATAAATTTTTAGATGATATTTCCACACCGCAAAAAGAAACGCTGGCGGATGAAGTGACCATTGCATTTAAGAAATCATCAGCCGAATTAAAAACAGCGGAAGCCAATGGAAAGCTGGAATGGGAAAAATACAAGGGAACGGCCATCACCCACCTGTTACGGATACCCGCACTTAGCAGGCTGAACCTGCCCATTGGTGGCGGCATCAATACCATCAATGCAGCCATAGAAACACACGGTCCAAGTTGGCGCATGATCGTACAGCTTACGCCTCAAACGGAGGCCTGGGGCGTATATCCCGGCGGACAAAACGGTAACCCCGGCAGCAAATACAGTGATACTTTTGTAGACCAGTGGGTAGCAGGAAAATATTATCCATTGTGGATGATGACGAAGGGGGAGGAGAAGGATGCGAGGGTCAAGTGGAAGATGAGTTTTAGTAAATAATTAATCAATTTGGAGATGTGACGATTTAATCACCAAATCATCAAATCTCCAAATCATCAAATCACCAAATCGAATAATTACCAAATCAATTATATGAAATTCATCATCTCCCTTATACTAACGATACTATTAAGTTTTGTAGCGTGCCTTTATTTTCCCTGGTGGAGTATTGCCATCGTTGCATTTATTGTTGCAGCATTGATTCCTCAAAGACCGGGGAAGGCCTTTCTTACCGCTTTTCTTGCATTGTTATTATTATGGGGAGGTTTAAGTTTTTGGATAAGTTATAAGAATGAACATATCCTTGCACATAAGATATCATTGCTGGTACTGAAAATGGACAGCCCTTATTTGCTGATACTGTGCACAGCCCTGATAGGTGCGCTGGTAGCAGGTTTTGCAGCTTTGTCGGGAAGCTACTTAAGAAAAGGGAATGCCTAAGATAATTCATGCCCCAACTTTAATCTTTCCGTAACAAATACAAGGCTATTTTCGTCTTAACGCAAATTTGTTTATGAGTAGACTTATCACGGTACTTTTCCTTATCATTACTGTTCATTCATCTGCACAAAAAATTTACGGGACTGTTTTTACTGATAAGGGCGATCTGTTGCCTTATGCTTCCATTGTAATCAAAGGAACCAGTATTGGTGCAAGTGCCAATAATAAAGCAAAATTTTCCATTACGGTCACACCGGGTACATATATAGTGGTATGCCAGCACGTTGGTTATGCAAAGCAGGAAAAAAAAGTAACCATTACTGCAACAGATGAAGAAATAACCTTCATCATTTCAGAACAAAAATTAACGATGAATGCGGTGATTGTGAAAACGGGTGCTGAGGATCCGGCTTATGCGGTCATCAGGCAAGCCATTAAAAAAAGGCCCTATTATAATAAGCAGGTTAAGGGGTTTGAATGTGACCTGTACACGAAAGACATCATGAAATTGCGGAACCTGCCCAAGCGGATCATGGGGCAAAAGATCCCGGACCAGGACAGGAAAGAAATGGGCCTGGATTCTTCGGGGCAAGGTATCATTTATTTATCGGAATCCATTTCAAAGATACATGCACAGGAACCTGATAAATTTAAAATGGAAGTGTTGAGCAGTCGCGTGAGCGGTAGTGGCGGCTTTGGTTTTACCTTTCCCACTTTTATCAGCATGTATGAAAACAATGTTTCTATTTTCAGTGACCGGCTCAATCCCCGGGGATTCATTTCTCCTATTGCTGATGGTGCGATCGGTTTTTATAAATACAAATTCCTGGGAAGTTTTTTTGAGGATGGTAAAGAGATCAATAGCATACGGGTAACGCCCCGGCGCCCTTATGAGCCACTGTTCTCCGGTATCATCAACATCACGGAAAATGACTGGCGCATACATAGCCTGGACCTTACCCTGGTGAGAACATCCCAATTGGAAATACTGGATACCCTGGAAATATCGCAGATACACGTTCCCGTTAGCAAAGACATATGGCGGGTGAAGAACCAGGTGCTGCATTTTAATTTTAAACAGTTTGGCATAGATGCGATCGGGAATTTTGTAAATGTATATTCCAACTATTCCATCAACCCGGCCTTCAAGAAAGATCTTTTTAACAGGGTGATCATTCATTATGATACGGCTGTTAATAAAAGGTCAAAAGCTTATTGGGATACCGTTCGCCCGGTACCACTGGAACCGGAAGAAAAAAAGGATTACCAGGTAAAGGATAGTATTTACGAACAACAAAAAAATTCAGTAAGGAGCCAGGCATCGGTGGATTCCCTGAATAAGCGACAGGGGAAACTGAAGCTCTATAATGTTTTCTGGAAGGGCATATATCGTACGCATTACAGCAAGACGAATAGTTATTCATGGGGAATAGAATCTTTGATAAAGGGCCTGGAATATAATACTGCAGAGGGCCTGGTAATTAACCTGAATACGAGCTACAGTCATTATATTAAAAAATGGAAGACCAATCTGTCCATACAACCCAACCTCCGGTACGGGTTCAGTAATACGCATTTGAATGCATGGGCCGACATTAGCCTCCGCACCAGGGATTGGGGAACGGATAAAAAACTAAAAAGGTATAGCTGGACATTTTCCGGAGGCAAAAGAGTAAGCCAGTTCAACAAGAACAACCCGATCACCCCCTTCACAAACAGCATCAACATCCTGTTCCAGGGGAATAATTTTATGAAGACCTACGAAAATTATTTTGGCAGTATCGGTTTCAATAAGCGCTATGAAAGCGGCCTACGTTTTAATGTCAATGCCTTGTATGAAGACAGGATACCTTTGGATAATACCACTAATTATACTTTTCGGAAAAAAGATACTGTCAACATAACGCCTAATTATCCCTATGAAAAGATCAGTTCGCAGTTCATGCGGCACCAGGCAGTTGTGCTGAGCTTCGACATCAGTATAAAACCAGGCCAGCGTTATATTGAATTTCCACACCAGAAGATGGCAATCGGTTCAAAATATCCAACCTTTAGTTTTAATTATACAAAAGGGATCGAAAATATTTTCGGCAGCGACGTGAATTTTGACAAATGGCGGTTCACCATTAATGACGATAAGAATTTTAAACTGGCCGGACAATTAAAATACAAGATCGGCATCGGCGGTTTTCTCAATACTAAAAAAGTATACATACAGGATTACCAGCATTTCAATGGCAACCGGTCCATACAGGCAAGTGAATACGTGAACAGTTTTCAACTCGCTCAATATTATGCCAACAGCACTGCATCCTCTTTTTATTCCTTTGGGCACCTGGAGCATCACTTCAATGGTTTGCTCACCAATAAGATACCCCTCTTTAAACAGTTGAACTGGAACCTGGTGGGAGGTAGCAATGCATTTTATGTAAATACAAACAACAATTACGTAGAGGTATTTGCCGGGCTGGAAAATATCTTTAAGATATTGCGTGTTGACTTTGTAGCCGCTTATGTGAACGGGAAAAAAGGCTTAACGGGTGTACGTATCGGAACGGGCGGCGTGATCGGAGGAAGTATCAGAACGAATTCGCGAAACAGGAGTGTTAGTATTTCTTTTTGATCCCCAACAGCTTTCAATAGGCGGGTGTGTGGAGAATAAATTATCCCGGGATAACGATCGCTATAACCATTTCAGTAAAGTTTAGAAATCTAATGTAAAGGTTGTTTTTGATATTTTGTTACGAAACCTGTTTGTATCTTTGCAACGAAATTTGGTTTGCCCTGCAAGCATCCAATCTTTTAAAAGATTTTCCATTTGGGTATTGAAGTCAGATAACAGGTTGTAGGCCTGGGCCTGTCGAAGGCGGTATAAAGAATTATTTTGTACAAAGATGGTTTTACATGTTCAACCTTATACCAGGTTCCTTAAGCTGATGACATTACACCGGACGGATTCAAATTTAAATTCATGCCAGTACTACACAACCGCGTTTCCCAGGCGGAGTTAAAAAAAATACTGTACGCCGAAACGGAAGAGCGTACCACCATTTCTTTCTACCGCTATTTTCCGGTAACGGATCCGGAACAATTCAGGGATAAGCTGTATACAGCACTCGATTCATTAAAGGTATTCGGAAGGATCTATATCGCCGGGGAAGGCATCAATGCGCAGGTAAGCGTACCCGGTAGTAACTATGAGGCATTTAAGAGCTACCTCCATTCCATGGAAGGATTGAAAGGCATCCGGCTGAATATTGCAGTAGATGATGATGGCAGGTCATTCTGGGTGTTAAAGATAAAAGTAAGGCAGAAGATAGTGGCCGATGGCATCACTGACCCGCTTTTCAGCATGGAGCATAAAGGGCGCTATGTGAATGCTTTGCAGATGAATGAACTGCTGGAACATCCGGATACGGTTGTGATCGATATGCGCAATCATTACGAATATGAGGTAGGGCATTTTGTAAAAGCCCTGGAGATACCAAGCGATACTTTTCGTGAGCAACTACCCATGGCCGTTACTATGATGCAGGATCAAAAGGATAAGAATATCATTATGTACTGCACCGGCGGCATCCGCTGCGAAAAAGCCAGCGCCTACATGTTGCACAATGGTTTTAAAAATGTTTTTCACCTGGAGGGAGGCGTCATCAATTATGCGAGGGAGGCCAGGGAAAGCGGATTGGAAAGTAAGTTCATCGGTAAGAATTTTGTGTTTGATGACAGGTTGGGAGAGCGGATCACAGCTGATATCATTGCCAAATGCCATCAATGCGGACAACCTGCAGATACCCATACCAATTGTAAAAATGATGGTTGCCATTTACTATTTATTCAATGTGAGACCTGTGCAAATCAATTTGATGGTTGTTGCAGCAAGGAATGTAGCGGGATGTATAACCTGCCATTGGAACAGCAAAAGCAATTGCGCATGGGAATGGATAAAGGCATGATGGTTTTCAATAAAAGTAAACAGCGATTGAGGCCGAGGCTGGGTAGCGGTTAATAGTTCATAGTCATTTCATCATTAAAATAAAGATCATGGAAACTGAATTGCAAATTGGCGACCTCGTTGCTTTTAAGGCCGACAAAGAAATAAGATTGATTGTAACAGGCGTAGGCAAAGACGGTTATGTGTTACTGCGGTATTTCGATAAAAATGAAGGTGAATTCAAAAAAGTGGAATTGCCCTCGGTTTGTTTTGTGAAACTGGAAGCGTAGGGGAATTAAGCTAATTGTAAGCCTGAAGCCGGTTCCTCAATCCAATGTGGCCAAAACTTCAATGATCCTTCGTTCCGTTTCGGCATCACTTAATGCCGAGGGTATGAATTCTTGCCCGGTTATCTTTTCATACAATTCGATATAGCGTTTAGAGATGGTCGTTATCCACTCATCGCTCATTGCAGGAACTGTTTGCCCTTCTTTCCCCATAAAATCATTGGCGATCAGCCATTCCCTTACAAATTCCTTGCTGAGTTGTTGCTGCCTTTCCCCTTTTTGCTGCCTTTCTTCAAAACCAGCTGCATAAAAATAACGGCTGCTATCCGGGGTATGGATCTCATCCATCAGGTAAACCTCGTCCCCGATCTTTCCAAACTCATACTTCGTATCCACCAGGATCAGGCCCCTGGCAGCGGCGATTTCTTTTCCTTTTTCAAATAATTGGAGCGCATAATCGCATAAGGTATCCCAGTCTTTTTTGGAAACCAATCCCCGGGCGATGATCTCACTTGCAGTAATATCTTCATCATGCCCTTCTTCGGCCTTGGTACTGGGAGTAATAATGGGGGCAGGGAAGGGGTCATTCTCTTTCATTCCCCGGGGCATTTTTACCCCGCATAATTCCCTTTTTCCAGCCAAATAAGTGCGCCAGGCGTGCCCTGTGAGGTTGCCCCTTACCACCATTTCTATTTTAAAAGGCGCACATTTTTTTCCAATGCTGATATTGGGTGCAGGCGTTGCCAGGAGCCAGTTTGGACAAATATCCTTTGTGGCATCCAGCATGTAAGCAGCAATTTGTGTCAATACTTGTCCTTTATAGGGAATGGGGGCAGGCAGGATGACGTCAAAAGCAGAGATGCGGTCAGTAGCAAACATCACTAAAAATTTGTTGGAAATTGAGTAAACATCTCTTACTTTGCCTTTGTAAAAACCGGTTTGTTGGAGTAATTTGAAAACTGCCATACTGCTAAAATACCATCTACCATGTTAAAACCCTAAATTTGCCCAACACAAGATTTCAACAAGTGGGTAGAAATAAAATTTCCAGTTAAAAATAACAATGCTTATTTTGCTAATTATTTAAAAACCAAAACAACGAGATATGAGAAAAGTTACAAGCTATTTGGTCGCTTTTTTATTGGCTAACGTTCTTTCGATCGCAGCCTTTGCACAAAATGCGACCATCAGCGGTAATGTAAGAAACAGCACTACCAAAGAGGGTGCCGGAGCTGTTTCCGTTACTATCAAGGGAGCCGAAAACGGAACCTTTACCGACGACAAAGGAAACTTTAAGATATCGGTTAAAAGCCTGCCCGTTACTTTACTGATATCATCGGTAGGATACGAATTGCAGGAAGTTACTGTAACCAAGGCCTCTTCAATGCTTCAGGTAGAATTTAAAACTACCAGTTCTTTAGGACAGGAAGTTGTAGTTTCTGCGAGCAGGGTTCCGCAAAAAATAATGGAATCTCCTGTTTCAATTGAAAGAATAAGTGCAGCCAATATCCGTACTTCTCCTGCAGCAAATTTTTATGATATTGTAACTACATTGAAAGGAGTGGATGTTACCACTTCTTCCCTAACTTTTGCAACACCAACTACCCGCGGTTTCAATTCAAGTGGTAATACACGTTTTAATCAATTAGTAGATGGAAAGGATAACCAGGCACCCGGACTTAATTTTTCCGTTGGGGCCATTGTTGGTTTAAGTGAACTGGATGTTGATAATCTTGAATTATTATCAGGTGCCTCCTCTGCTCTTTATGGACCGGGCGGTATGAATGGTACTTTATTGATGACCAGTAAGAATCCTTTTAAATACCAGGGTTTTTCATTCTCTGTTAAGGAAGGGGCGATGCATACTGATCAAACCCACGGAGGTGCAACTGCATATCATAACTGGAATATGAGATGGGCAAGAAAAGAATCTGAAAGATTTGCATGGAAAATAAATGCTGAATTGATCCAGGCCAAAGACTGGCAGGGCAATGATTACAGGAATTATAACAGGGCTGCTACCGGCGGAACAGTTAAAAGTGGCGACAGGTCGAGCGACCCTAACTATGATGGTATCAATGTATATGGCGATGAAACTACTGTTGATATCAGGTCTGCTATCCTAAATTCAATTGCAGCAACTGCAGCGCCCTTTCTTAAAAACTTTATTGATACTTTAAACAGCGGGGCCGCAATCAATGTTTCCCGTACTGGTTATACCGAAAAAGAAGTAACCAATCCTAATACGGTCAATTTTAAGTTAGGTGCGTCATTCCATTATAAATTGAATCCAAATACAGAAGCTGTTTTTGCGGCTTATTGGGGAACCGGCAATACCGTTTATACCGGTAGTGAAAGGTATTCCCTGAAAGGTTTTAAAATGGGACAATATAAATTGGAATTGAATAACAGGTATTGGATGTTAAGGGCATACACTACACAGGAAAATGCCGGAGAATCTTATAATACTACCGTTGCTACCCGTTTAGTCAACGAAGCCTGGTTTGCCAGTGGTGGTTCTACAGGCTGGTTCTCTAATTATGCACAAAACTATTTAGCACAAAGATTGAATGGTGTTCCTGATTTGGCTGCCCATGCTGCTGCAAGATCAGTGGTAGATGTAAACCGCCTTGCTGCCAACAGTGCACGCTTTAAAGCAGTTTTTGATTCTATCAGGGCAAGGCCTATCTCACTTGGTGGAGCATTACTGTTAGATAAATCTGACCTGTATGACCTGGAAGGAAGTTATAATTTTGCTCATCTGAAAAATAAATTAGCTGGTATCGAGGTTTTGGTTGGAGGTAATTACAAACAGTATATCCTTAACTCCGAAGGAACATTATTTGCTGATTCTACCGGAAAGATCAAAGTGGCAGAGGTTGGTGGTTTTGTACAGGCAAGCCGTAAGATCATTAAAGGAGTAATGTTAACTGCATCGGGCAGGTATGATAAAAATGAGAATTTTAAAGGGCGCCTTACCCCAAGGGTAACTGCAGTTGTTAAATACGGTGCGAACAGCGATTTCCGCTTTTCTTACCAGACGGCATATCGCTTCCCTTCTAACCAACAGCAATACATTAACCTTGCTATCGGTAGCAATGTTCGCCTGATCGGTGGTAATCCATCTTTCAGAACATTCTTCAACTTCGCAGGCAAACCCCTGTATGATTTTGAAAGTTTAAGAAAAGGGTCATTGGTGCCTATTACCCCAGTTGACCTGAAACCTGAATCATTAAGCTCTTTTGAAGGTGGTTGGAAAGGCCTGATGTGTAAAGGCAAGTTGCTGGTTGACCTGTATGGTTATTTTGGCAAGTACCAGGATTTCCTTGGCAGGCAGGTAACGGTTCAGTCTTTAACCGGTCCTACTGTTGTATTAGCAGATACTGCTAACGGTTACAGGTATTCAATACCTGTGAACGCACCTGATAAAGTGAAGACCTTCGGGTATGGCATCAGTGTTGATTACAGGCTGCCAAAGAATTTTACCATTGGTGGTAATATCTCTTCAGATAACTTGAAAGATGTTCCTACAAATTTCGTGGCTTATTTCAATTCACCAAAATACAAAGGGAACCTAACATTTGGTAACGTGGGCTTTGGCCCCGGAAAGCGTTTAGGGTTTAACGTTGCCTACAGGTACCAGCAGGCATATTACTACCAGGCTGATTTTGCAAGCGGTAACTTACCGGCAGTACAAACAATTGATGCACAGATCAGCATGAAAATGCCTAAAACAAAATCGATCTTGAAACTTGGCGCCACTAACCTGGGAAACCAATACTATTATAATGCTATTGGAAATTCGCAGATCGGCGGTTTATACTATGTAAGTTTCGGGTATAACGTGTATTAATAGCATTGAACCACAAACAACACTTAAACAAAAAATAAAACCTTGAGTATGAAATATATCACGAAAAGAATTAGGATCAGTTTGTTGCTGGCGTTTTCAGCAATGATGGTTTTATCTTCTTGTAACAAGAACGTGGACACGATTGCGGGTCCGGCGCCCGTTGTACAGGGAACTACACCAACGTTGGCGACATTGCTCGATGATCCTACTTTTTCAATTTTTAAAGCAGCTGTGGTTAAGGCAGGATTGTTACCAACACTGTCTGCTACCTCATTGCGCTTTACCATGTTCATTCCAAATGATGCAGCCATGACCGCATCGGGTTTATCATTGGCTGTGATCAATGCATTGCCTGCAAGCTCCGTTACGCCATTGGTTAGCTATCATATCATACCACAAACGATCGGTTCGGGTAATATTCCAAATTCATTTCCCAATTTTCAGTATCCAACAGTTTATAACCCGGCGCCTGCTTTGAGCGCTTTGTTGAGGTTGTGTACTTTTCCAACTAACCGTAATGGTTATTGGTTAAATAATATTCCGATCACACAGCTTGACATTCCTGCCGTAAATGGCGTTGCACACAGAATTGCATTGGTAACAGCACCGCCATCCAGGTATTTGATCGATAGAGTAAATGGAGACGTTGATCTCACCATCTTCAAGGCAGCACTTACACGTGCAGACAGTGGTGTTGTAGCTTCTTCTTCTTCAAGCCTTATTGGTGCCCTTAGTAATATTGGTGCTAACCTTACCGTGTTTGCGCCAAGTAACCAGGCTTTTAAAAATGTGATCAGTGCATTGACAGGCGGGGTCATTCCAAATAATGCTCCGGATGCAACTTATATCGGATTCCTTGGTTCAAGCAGCATTACTACGCAAACAGTAAAAGGTATTGTTGTTTATCATATTTTGGGAAGCCGTGCTTTCTTAAATAATTTTCCTACTACGGCAACGTCTTATCCAACATTGTTGAACGGTGCCATACCGACGCACCCGGGAGTAAGCCTGAAATGTACTTTCACTGTATTACCAATGTTAGTTCTGCAATTGTAAAAGGGGTTGTTAATGCTACCGCTGCAAATATTGCTATCAATCCAACTCCGGATCCAAATGGCACCAGCGACCAGCATTTCTTAAATGGTACATTACATAAGATCGACCAGGTGTTATTACCGCAATAATATATTTTCTGAATAGTCCTAAAAAAGGCTTCCAAAACGGAAGCCTTTTTTTATAAATATGCAATGGGCAATAAGCAATAACGATTGCAATGAAGTAAACGCTACACATTGCTAATTGCCAATT
>JANYIM010000156.1 GCA_025362055.1 Bacteroidota bacterium | reverse complement strand
CTTACTGTGTCCCATTAATCTCTTTATGACCCCCATTTCGTAAATATCCGCCTCCGCTAATAACTGACGGAAAGTATGCCGCGCAATATGCGTCGTAAGTTTAATTGGTATGCCGACCATGTTAGCGAGGATTTTCAGCTGGACATTTACTTCCTTATTTGAGCGTTTCGGAATTACACAATTTGTGATCTCAGCCTCGGCTGTATTTTTATATTTATTGATGATTTCCACAGCCTGCTTAGGCAATACCATTTCAGTTATAACATCGGTCTTTGCTCTTTTTATTAAAAGCTTGATGTTCCCATCACCCATGATATTTAAATTGGATTGTTTAAGGTTGCTCGCATCGGTATAGGCGAGACCTGTAAATACCGAAAACAGGAATATGTCTTTATAGGATTGCTGTGTCCGAAATTCCTTTAAATCGAGATTGTATATAGCCTTCACCTGGTGGATATCCAGGCGGCCCCTTTGAGGTGACCTGTTCCTTAATTTTAGTTTCTTAAATGGATTTGCAAGCATCAATTCTTCATCTACTGCCCGGTCAAAAATAGTTCTAAGTCTCTTTACGTTTCCCAGAGCGGACGTCTCTGTCATGCCAATGCGTTTGCAGTTTGGAAAATTTCCTAATAAATAATCACGGAATGCGTAAGTAAAGGCAACGTTCACGTCTTTTAAAGATGTATCCATCGATTTAGAAAACTTTAGAAATTCCTTTAAATGTTTTATGGCTTTTTTATAATTCTTTTTTGTTCCTTCAGCCAATTGAGCATTTGGAGCCACAGCAGTGTTATAGTATTTGTCAACATAGTTTAACATCGGGGGACTTGGCTTCGAATCTAATCCAAGTAAAAGATTCCTTATAGTTCTTACATTGTAATGCCCTAGTTTAGTTGAATGCTGGTGGCGAAAATCATCAAAGTTCTTATCAATAGTATTCAGGAGAATATTAGCTGTCATTTCTCTGTCTGTAAATCGCATTGTTTTTTCATCCCATTTTTTTAACTCTTCAGGCGTCAATTCTATGTTAAGACGCATCTCTGCTTTCTTCCTATTTAGAATGACACGTAGGTACATAGGAATCTTTCCGGTTTTAATAACTGTTTTTTGGGGATTGGGGTAAAACAGAATAGATAATTTCATTTTTTCGCATTTTGGTGAAACATTTGGGAACCAAAAACCGATGAAAAGTGAAATAATTAGGGGAGGAGTGAAACAAAAACCCCTGTCAACATTGAGTTACAGGGGTTGTGCGAAATAGTGAAATTTGTCTGGTGACCCCTCAGGGGTCGAACCCTGGGCCTACTGATTAAGAGTCAGTAGCTCTAACCAACTGAGCTAAGGAGTCGTACCTCAAAGATTTGTTTATTTTTTTATTCTGCCAAAAGCTGATCCGGGATGGGGAAAAAATTAGCTTAAATAATAAATAAAAAAGTATTATGTTTATACTGAACCAAAAAAAATTAATTTATGAAAAATTATTTAGCGATTGTCGGAGGCCTGGCAACAGCAGTTTCCATGTTCCTTCCATTTGTTTCATTAGGTGGATTAAGTGCTTCAGGTATGGACGCTGGTGGGGTAGCCTACCTCTGGATCGGCTGTGGTGCAGCGATGGCTGTTTGTGGATTTTTGGGTAAAAAGCCATTGAATATCCTGATCCTTATTTTGGGCCTGGCGGTAGCTGGTATGGCAATAAAATATAAGATGGATGCAGGAGAAGCAACAGGTATGGGAATATGGATAATGCTGGCAGGCGGTGTTTTGGGAGTTGTAGGTGCTGGAATGGGCCTGATGAAAAAGAGCGCTTAGTTTTTAATACATAGATCGAATTTTAAAGAGTAGGGGCATAGCTCCTGCTCTTTTTTTATAATGAAGCCCGCAGTGTAAGGTAAAAGGGTATTTCAATGTGTTCGGTAGATTGCTCCAGGATCAATTGCGCCGCTTTTTCTCCCATCATCTGGAAGTCGGTTGAAATAGTAGTGATGCCATTCAGGATGATCTTTTTGAGCGGCGTTTCATTATAAGAGATAACGCCAACATGTTTCCCCACTTTCATTTTTGTGGTCAGTATTTTTTCGATCAGGTATACCAGGTCATTTTCCATGAGGTTGATATACACTTCTCCTTCCTTGATGGGTTCATTCTGAAGATTATGGATCACTTTATAATTAAAAGCATATTGCTGGCAAAACCGGTAAAAGCCTTCCAGTATCTCTTTAGGATGGTAAGTGTATTCAGGAAAAATAATTTTAAGGGTATGGTATTTACTGAGCTTTGCATTTGCCTGAACCAATGCATTATAAATATCCTTTTCAAAGCTTTCATAAACTGCGGCATAATTACCGGTAACACCCGGAACCATTTTATCCAGCAATATTAATTTGTCTTTTGGTATGGTATTGATGATCTCCGACACATTTTCAGCAGCATCCATAAAATGCGGGATGATAACATAATGTGTGTAATCCTGGTTTTGCCGGGTTATTAATTTTTTAAAAAAAAGGAAATCATTATTATAAATATAAAAATCAATGGCTGCCAGGTCGCCCAGTGAAGCTACAAACGCATCGTAAATGATCTTTTTATGCGCACTCAGTTTATTGAATAAGAGGAATATTTTCAGTTTTTGATTCAGCTCCACACTCTTCAGATAATAACCTTTACCCGGAACAGATCCCAGGATACCATTTTTTTTAAGGTGCTTGTAACCTTTTTCAGCCGTATCACGGGAGATCTCAAATTCAAAACTTAATTCATTAATGGAAGGAAGTACATAATTTTCTTTCAAAACACCTTCACTGATCGCCTTAATGATACAGTTAGCCAATTGAAGGTATTTGGGCGTAGCCGAAAAATAATCGATCAATAGATATTTGAAAATGGCGCTGTGTTTCATCCTGCAATCGTCGGGTTATTCATCAAACTTACAGTAATTTTGAAAAACACGGCAATTTGTACTTGTATTTAGTAATACAGGTTTTCTGGAAGCGTGACAGTACAGGATAGGCGATAAGACGGATACTTTTATCTTTAATTCTCTATTGCTTCATATGAAAAAAGTCTAAATATGGGTGTCATACTTGGCGTTATCTTTCATTTTATAGGCGGGTTCGCTTCCGGAAGTTTTTATATGCCCTATAAAAACGTAAAAGGTTGGAGTTGGGAAACTTTCTGGCTCGTGGGCGGGCTCTTCTCCTGGTTGATCGTTCCTCCATTGGCTGCTTACCTCACTGTTCCCGGCTTTGCAGATATCATCCAGCATACCTCCTCGATTGTTTTAAGCAAAACATTTTTAATGGGTTTATTGTGGGGCATTGGCGGATTGATGTATGGCCTGGGTGTTCAATACCTGGGTATGAGCCTTGGTAATGGCTGGGTGGTAGCGGCTTTGGTAAGAGTCTTGCACATGCTTCCTAAAACAGACCCTCATTATAATGAATACCTTGAAGATTATAAGAACATGTGTAAAGCCATACTGCCACTGCAACGGAGCGATAGGTTATGGAACGTGAGCCTGCGCGACTCAACGCATTTTGGCGGTAAGGAATTTACCGGCAGTTCCTTATTCACGTATGGTTTTGCTTATGGGGTTAACAATGGCTTGCTCGATAAAAAATTGTTTAAACCTGCCATTGCAAAAGCATGGCACGCACTCGTAACAGACTGCCTCCATCCAGACGGATTCCTTGGTTATGTACAGGGAACAGGTAAAGAACCGAAAGACAGTCAGCCGGTGAGCTATACCAATAAGCCCGACTTTGAAGATTTTAGCCTTGGTTGTTTTTTATTGGCGGGAACTGAAGTATATAAACTTAAATAGCTTTAATGATATTGAGCAGGATCATAATTATTATTCTTTCAGCTTCCGCTTCTTTTGTTAATAAAAGCAGCGCACAAACCTATCCTTCCAATACCGACGAATCTAAAATCCCTTCCTATACTTTGCCGGATGTATTAAAAATGAAAAATGGCAAAGCGGTAAAAAATGCACAGCAATGGGATGCTATACAACGCCCCTATATTTATCATTTGTATGAAGAGATCCAGTTTGGAAGGTATCCGCTAAAGAAAATTCCTGTTAAGTATCGTATGTTGGAAAAAGATGAACATGCTTTGGATGGAACTGCAACCAGGAAACAGGTACGTATTTACCTGCACCCCACTGATACAACTGTTTATGTTGATGTCCTCATCTATCTTCCAAACAATGTAAAAAAGGCTGTTCCGGTCTTTGTAGGGTATAATTTTTCAGGCAATAATGAAATTCAAAATGATCCCGGGATAATGCTTACGCAAAGATGGGTTCCTGTAAAATCAAGAGGGGCTGTAAATAACAGGGCAACAGATTCTTCAAGAGGTGGTGAAGCAACTCAGTGGCCCGTGCAAGAGATACTTTCGCATGGTTATGCCGTTGCAACAGCTTATTATGGCGATCTTGAACCTGATAATGCAGATGGCTGGAAGACAGGTATCCGTAGCACGTTAAAAAATATTCTGAAGATACAGCCCGAAGAATGGGATGCAATGGGAGCCTGGGCTTACGGGCTTAGCAGGATCATGGATTATTTTGAGAAAGATGCGGCTATCAATATAAATAAAGTAGCACTTATTGGCCACTCACGGTTAGGTAAAGCCGCTTTGTGGGCTGCTGCATCCGACAAACGTTTTGCATTGATTGTCTCAAATGAATCGGGCGAAGGTGGTGCCACCTTATCAAAAAGATGGTATGGCGAAACGGTTAAGATCATCAATCAAAAATTCCCCTGGTGGTTTGCTGCAAAATACAAGGCCTATGGAGATAAAACGGATTCATTGCCAATTGACGGGCATATGTTATTATCATTGATGGCACCCCGGCCCTTGTACGTGGCAAGCGCTGCCGGAGATACCTGGTCGGATCCCAAAGGAGAATTTTTAAGTGCAAAAGAAGTCGGGCGTGTGTATGCACTGTTTGGAAAGACTGGTATTGAAGCGGATAGTATGCCGGCCTTGCACCAGCCCGTTGGCCATACGGTTCGTTATCATATTCGTGCAGGCAAACATGATGTAATGTTATACGACTGGCAACAATATTTGCAATTCGCAGACAAGCAATGGAAATAAATTCAGGTAACGTTATTAGAATGAATATTTTAAAATTAACGGATGAAGGCCATTATTTGTACCAGACCGGGATCATTGGAATACAAAGAAGCACCCGTTCCTGTATATAAAGAAGGCAATACGGTCTTACGCATCAAATGTATCGGGATATGTGGTACAGACCTCCATGCTTTTGAAGGAACCCAGCCTTATTTCAGCTATCCGAGAATATTGGGCCATGAACTGGCTGCTGAAATTGAACAAACCGACAGCACTGATTTTGAAAAAGGGGAAACGGTAACTTTTATTCCGTATTTTAATTGTGGTGTTTGTATCGCATGCAGAAATAACAAACCCAATTGTTGTGCAGCGCTTAAAGTTTGCGGCGTACATATCAATGGCGGCATGGCAGCATATCTGTCTGTTCCTTCCTGGACATTAGTAAAAGCCCGGTTCGCCAAAAGCCTGCAACTGTTCCATGTACACGTCCTTAAGCCTGGTTAGCTGTTTTAATATCCTGGCTGCGGCTTTTTCCAATCCTTCTTTTGGTTGAACGAACCCACCCATCAGGCTCCACTTTCCCTTTTGTGGTTCAAATCCCCTTTGTATCAATAATAATTTCAGCTCATCGCCGTCAAAACCAAAGATGATGCAATCAACGGCCACCAACATCCTCGATTGTGTCGCATATTTTTTCATGTAACCGAAAATATGGAAATTTAATAAAGCCGCATATTTAAAGCTGCACATTTTTCAAGTATATTCACTAAAATAATTTTTATGGAAGAAACATTTTCAGAGACACCCGGTAAAGAACAGGGAGTGGTAAGGACGGCTTTGGTGAGTGCATCATTCGTTGAAAAAGCGGTATTGCTCCTGCTAACAGCGCTTATAACGGGCTTGCTGATCCCTTATGTGAGCAATAAGATACAGACCACCAATGCGCACAATGAGATCGTGTTGCAGGCGAAGGCGAAGTTGCTTGATGATGTTACCAACACCCTTGTTACGTATCAATACCTGGTTGGGGATGTAAGTTTTTATAAATCGGATACGAGTTTATTCAATGGAAAAATGCAGGCTTTGTCATTTGAACGTTATTCTACCCGGGTGGTAGACCTTACTTCCCAATGGGGCGTAGAGATTGCGAAAGCCAGGACCCTTGCCTCTCCTGAGATAAGCGATAAATTGAACAAGTTCATGGACAAGGTTCTTGAAAAGCAGGATGCCCCACTTGTAAGGCTGTTTAGCAATAACGGTTCTTTAAAAGAGTGGACTGACCTGAATGACCTGAATGGTAACATGTATGAAGAAGCCAAAAAACTGATCGATGAATTGGCGGTTGATTTTAAGATCACGAGTGCAAATGTGAAGTAAAGATCAGTTTCATTATTTGCTACTGAATTTCTTCATTACTTTCTCTATTCTTTTTCGCTGGGTATCTTTTTCAATGTCACCAAGCCGGGATAAAAGGGCTTTAATGAATGCGGTTTTATTTTTATCATTAATAATAGGCATTGCCCGCTCTGCATACATGGGTAGTTGGTTGACAGGGCTACCCAGCATTTGTTCTATCAGCAAGGGGAATGCCGCTCCTGCATATTGTTTTACGGAACAAAGTTTGATCAAAATATTTACGCCATGATCACGGGTAATAACAGAACCACTGTTGCAGGCAGCGATGATCTTTGGCAACATTCCATAGATCAGCTTGGGGTCTTCAGGCACAACGGTGTCAATTGCTGCCATTGCCCCCCATTGAAGCCGGTTGTTCTTATTGGCCAGCAATGCAACAAATTCCTTTGTATAAGGCGCTATCAAAGCAGGTTTTCTTTCTCCAATTTCGTACAGTACCTTGATACAATCGTTTTGAATGTCCTTCTTTTTATTTAAGAGGTTATCAATAAGTTCCTTCACTGCTTTTGTATCATTCTTAGCTGCTATTTGTTTAGCCAGTTCCTGGTTGGGCACTTCATCCCTTCGGTTAAGGGAAGTTGCTAATTTGCTGATGATGCTCATTCGCTTTTTATTTGACAGGTTGGGTTATGATGCACCGGAAAATTTAATGAGTTAGCAACAAAACATAATTCATTCGCTTTGGTATGCAATTCATTTGCTTTTTCGATCATGGAGCTATCTGTAACGGTAACGATTGGATGCAAAGTTATTTCAGTAAACTTTCCACCACCATCAGCGGCCTCCTCCATGATGGCTGTTGCATTGTCGATATAATCTGTTAGGATGATGCCTGCCGCTGCACATAAATGTAAGTACCATAACATATGGCAGGTTGAAACAGATGCCAGCAGCAGGTCTTCGGGGTTATGTTTTGTTTTGTCGCCACGAAATGCCGGGTCAGAAGAACCCAATAGCTCCACCTTATCATCAACGAGAATGGAATGGCTTCTTTCATATTCCTTATAACCCGAAGTGCCCGTTCCCTTATTGCCGGTCCATTGTACGGTTAGTTGATAATGATGTTGTCCATTCATGATCGGTAATGTTTTCTGATAAGATATCTATGTTTTGCAGTACGTTAATATTTCTACAGTATACCGGGTATTCTCACCTGCTGCGTACAATTAAATCCGTAGCGAGCCACGGAATGCCCTGCCGGCATAGTAGGATTCGGCGCCATTGTGATACACAAAGACAGTGTTATATCGGCGGTCACAAAAGATGGCACCGCCGAGTTTCCGGATATTAGCAGGTGCTATGATCCAGCTGGAGGTTTTTGTATCGAAATTTCCAAGTTGTTGCAGGTCGCGGTATTGTGCTTCCGTTAAAAGCTCAATGCCCATCGCGGTAGCCATATCAATAGCGTTATCTTTTGGTTTATGTTCTTTCCTTGCTTCGAGGGCTTTTCTGTCGTAACAAAGGCTTCTGCGGCCTGCCGGACTTTCTGCTGAACAATCATAAAAAATGTATTCACCGGTCTTTTTATCATAGCCTACAATGTCTGGTTCGCCACCGGTCTTTTCCATTTCATTAAGTGACCATAATTTTTCATTATTGGCTTCCATCTTTGCCTGTACTTTAGCCCATTCAAGGCCTTTATGCCGATCCATGTTCTTCGCGAAGCGGGCCTTTAATATGCCAAGTAGTGCTGAACGTTGTTCTGCCGACAACTTTTTTTTATTTGCGAGCGACATAATTTTTTATTTTGATCTGCTTATAATGTTTTGCAATTTATTTCCCCACCAGCCCCGGGATGATGCACATAAAGAAACGAAAATTTGATGAAATCGCAGCCGGTTAATGGATGGTCGTGCCGGGCTTTATCAAATACCCTGCAATTTTATTTTGCCTTTACCGTGTAATGGTCCCAGGTTGCTTTTGCGATGTCTGCAAGGATCTTTTCATTGGTGGCTGCATCTTCTTTGGAATCCGTTACAAAAACACTGATAAAAAAATACTGCCCGTTTGGTAAGTATACAATTCCTATATCGTTAACGGCAGCTGTTACGCCTTCTTTGTTTGCTCCCGAAGAACCTGTTTTATGCGCAATAATGGCCTCCTTCGGTAATTGTCCTTTTAACCTGTTGGCACCTGTCGCAGTTTCTTTCATTAGTTTCCAGAGGAAGGCATGACTTTTTTTGGAAAGTAGTTTTTTCTTATTGTAATAAAAAGCGGTTAATACTTCGTTTGCGGCTTTTGGTGTGGTTTGGTTTTGAAATTGCAGGTCCCAATTGGCCTGCTGCACTTCTTCATTGATTTTTATTGATACGTTCTTAAAATTATTTTTTCTAAAATAAGCTTCAACTTCCTGCGGGCCGCCGATCAATCTTAACAACACATCGCATCCAACATTGTCACTTTTAGAGACCGTGTATGTTAATATTTCTGAGATCGTTAGTGTTGTTCCTTCGGGATAATCATCCCGGATAGGGCTATACAAATTGGGTAAAAGGTCTTTTTTCTCAATTTTCACCTTTTGATCAAAAGATAATTTACCCCGGTCGATTTGAGATAACACGGCTACTGCAATATGAAACTTAAAAACACTTTGCATCGGAAACTGTCTTTCGCCATTTATCGATAGCGTGTCTTTCCCGTAATTGCCAATAATGGAAACGCCCACAATGGCTTTCTTTGTTGAGATGATCTCTTGTATTTTTTGCCGTAATGGACCTGTTCCCTGTACATATGTTTGGGAAGCAATAAATAAAAACAGGAAAGCCGTTGAGTGAAATAGTTTAGTCATACATTTTTTGTTACGCCTATCGTTGCCGTGTAACTTTTGTTTTGCAATGTTTGTTTGTTGTAACCCGTTAACCAAAAAATAATAGTGTCAACTTCTTCTTTTGTACGCCCTTTTGCCTCCGCTTTTTTATGTACAACGGATAAACACTGGCGAAAACAATTTTATATACCCTGCTCTTGTCCATTTTAATTGCTGTTAGATGATAAAATTAATCATAGCCGGCCACAAATCAGCATGTATCCAGGGCATCCAAATATTTTGTTGGCTCTAATGCTTTAAGGCTGCAATAAAAGTTCTTTTAAGATCAATGCCAGTTTTATATCGCAACTATAATCATCTGTATCCGATGATATGGTAGCAAGATAAAAATAGGGTTTACCGGTCTTTGAAAACCTTATTTTTTTAATGGTTACTAAACTGCCAGGTAGCAGATCCCTTTTTACCTTTTCCCTGCTCTGCTTCTTGTTTACGTGGTTTTCAATCGCATTTTCAAACCTCATGTCCTGGCCCCAAATTGACGGGACTATTGCTGCATTTTTAGAAATGACAGACCTATAATACCCGTCTTCACAGGCAGCTTTTCCTACAATCAATTTTTGACCGGCAAAGATCTTCAACCCTGTATTGGAAAATAGTGTATCATTTTTCAATTCAAGCGTCATTGCGCCATTGATCAATGAATCGCTGTTTGTTTGTCCATAAACTGAATTGCCAAAGAATAGCATCAAATAGGAAACAACAGGGATGATGATTAGTTTTTTCATGACAAACTAAGTGATGTTATTGCACAAGGCCCGGGGCTGAGTGCAGGCCGGGTATTTGTTGCTGTAGATTGCCGCCATGGCCATGTATGCCCACATGCGAGACTATATAAAGAAACGAAATTTTGATGAAAA
>JANYIM010000150.1 GCA_025362055.1 Bacteroidota bacterium | reverse complement strand
TATCATAAGTGAACTGTCGCTGAAATGTAATATCCTTATCAGGAGTTGTCATCTTTACACGTTTGGGTATGTTATCAACTATGTAATTTGCCGGAAGTTTAATATTGTCAACCAAGCTGATGTTTCTCCGGTAACCGAAATTAATATTTGAAAACCGGTTATCATTTACAAAGGGGTTCTTTGTAAAATCAGGAAGAAAATTCAACGGGATATATTTGTAATCTCCCGAATTATTTAGTGCGCTGGTGAATTCAAATTCCTGTTCAAGCGGAAGGGAATCATTCTCCAGGTTATTCATTTTAAATTTTGTTATATCCATTAAAAATCCATCGTCGGAGAAATAATTGTTTTTGACCTTTTCTTTTTTACTTCTATAGGTTTTCAGTTTTTCAACCCTTGCATAGTCTTCGCTTTTCACGGTTACGGTACCCTCTACCGACCCATCATCCTTTATTTCCATAAAAGTGAGCACGTCTTCTTTGTATTGCAATGAATCATTGATAATATTTATTAATTGCCCTGCTTTCTTTTTTACAACAAATGCAGTGGTATTAAGAATATCATAAGGGGTGATATGTGGCGGGCAGAATTTATCCGTGGCATCGAGGTAATAACTTTTTGAATTGATGACCACACAGGCAAACACGGAATTAAACTGGTCTATAAAGGGATAATCGGTATTTACCTTGCCATGAAAGCGTTCACTCACAAGCATCGGGTAAACTTCTAATCCTGCTTCATTTAAAAGATTAACCAACAGTAAATTGATCTCTCCGCTCGTACCCTTCCTCCTTTTCCATGCCTCTTTTATTCCATCAGTTGCAAATTTGCTATAGATACCGTTCCAACTCATATTATTGCGCACATAATTATATACGGCTTTCATTTTTTCCTCCGGTGTGGTAAGTGATTTCACAAGGCCGGTTAATTCTGGTGCATCCACATTTTTCTTTAACTGGTCGCTAAAATCACCTGATGTCAATAACACTTTGTTTAACTCATCCCAGGATGTCATAAACTTATTATTGCCAAAACCATCTGTATGAAAGCCGCTCAGCTGGAAAATTACCTTTTGAAGATAATCCTTGCGGGAATCCATATATGGTTCATGATCTAAGCCCGGTATATTTTTCATTTCAAAATAAACAGTTCCGTTATCCTTGTCTGGTTTGATCACTACATCCAGGTCTCTTCTTTTATTAACCCGGTATGCAAATTCGGCTTTGGGTAACATCGTGACCTTATATTTACTCAATAATACCGGTGCTTCGGCCTGGAAATACCAGGATTCCAGCCCGCCATAATTTCTCATGGTACTGCGATATTTGTATTCGATGATACTCCCAACTGTTACGGCAGGGAAAGCAAACACTACTTCACCATATCTTTCATTCGTTTCTTTTGTAAACACAGATTTCCCGTCCAGTTTCTCTTTTACAATATTCCCATCCGGCATAGCATTGATCGTTACTCCTTCTACTTTGTCTATTTGTTCAAAATCATTTTTCCTGTAAAATGGGATAGAGACATTGGCTGCCTTAAGGCCGCTTTCTTTTAATATCTTAACACGGATATGGTAGGTCGTAACCAGATGATGCTGGTCATCATAATCGGAAACGGCTTCACGCAATAAAATAATGGTATTTGCATCTGTATCAAAGGCACATTCTTTGAGATCAATTTCTTCCTTGCTTAGCTCCCCCAGTTTGGAGAGTTCCTGGGCAAAGCTTACTGAACGCACCAGAAGAATAAAACAAAAGGATAAACATATTTTTCTCATCACATGAGTTTGGATGCCGGTCTGGTAAAAGCAGCAAGATAAAAATAATATATTATTAGTAGTAGTTGGATGGAAAGCAGTTCCTGACATACTGTCATAATTTATTAAATTTTATCTATCTTTGCAGTCCAAAAATTAGTGCTGAAAATGCCGGAATTGTTGACAACGACCATGCACGATGAAACCAGGCAGGGAGAAGCGTATGCTTCATTTGCCAATGATGTGCAATCATATAAAAAACACTTTTATATCGAGAGTTATGGCTGTGCCATGAATTTTGCCGATAGTGAAGTGGTAGCATCCATCCTTATCGGCAATGGCTTTGGCGCCACGGCAAATTATGAAGAGGCCGACCTTATTTTTATCAATACCTGTTCGATCCGCGAAAAAGCAGAAGCCACAGTAAGAAAACGCCTCACCGAATTCAGGCAATTAAAAAAACAGAAGCCGGGTATGCTGGTGGGGGTGCTTGGTTGTATGGCTGAAAGGTTAAAGGAAAAATTCATTCAGGAAGAAAAATTAGTGGACATCGTGGTTGGTCCGGATGCATACAGAACATTACCCGGCTTAATTGAAGAAGCTGAAACAGGACAAAAAGCCGTGAATGTTTTATTAAGCCGGGATGAGACCTATGCCGATATTGCTCCTGTTCGCCTGAACAGTAATGGGGTAACCGCCTTCGTTAGTATCATGCGGGGTTGTAACAATATGTGCTCTTTCTGCGTGGTACCGTTCACGAGAGGAAGAGAAAGAAGCAGGGATGCAGGATCTATCATTAACGAATGCAAAACATTATTTGAAGAAGGTTATAAAGAAGTAACATTACTTGGTCAAAATGTCGATAGCTATTATTGGACGGCCTCCCCAAACCTCTCCAAAGGAGGGGCTCAAGAAGACCCTGTTTCTTTTGCAAAGCTATTAGAGATGGTAGCGCAAATTTCTCCACTGCTCCGTGTTAGGTTTTCCACTTCCCATCCAAAAGATATTACGGATGACGTATTGTATACGATATTAAAATATGATAATATCTGCAATTACATTCACCTCCCTGTGCAAAGCGGCAGCAGCAGGGTATTGCAGATGATGAACAGAACGTATAGCCGCGAATGGTATATTGCCAAAGTAGACAGGATACGAGAGCTGATACCGGATTGCGGCCTGTCAACCGACATGATCACCGGCTTTTGCACCGAAACAGAAGAAGACCACCAGCAATCTTTAAGCCTGATGGAATATTGTAAATACGATCTTGCCTATATGTATTTTTATAGCGAGCGCCCCGGAACACTTGCTGCAAGAAGGTTTGAAGATGATGTTCCCGAGGAGATAAAGATAAAAAGGCTGCAGGAAATGATCGCACTGCACCGCATTCATTCATTACAAAGTATGCAAAGGGATGTGGGCAAGATCTGCAAAGTGCTGGTAGAAGGGACTTCCAAAAAAAGTGAAGAAGAATTATATGGAAGAAATGACCAGAATAAAGTAGTGGTGTTTCCAAAAGACAATCATAAGAAAGGCGATTATGTAACACTTAAAATAATTTCGTGTACAGCAGGGACCCTAAGGGGAATAGCCTCCTGAAGAGGAACCGGAATTAAAAACAGGAAGAGAATGTAACTTATTCGAAGAGAAAAATATTCACTTCGCAAAAATTAAAAGGATTAAAAATAATTGTACTTCAAAGTCCCTCCTTCAGGGGCGGAAGAGGTAAATAAAACCTAAAACAATATACTCCAAAGCCCTCCCTCCAGGGGGCGGAGGGGCAAAACAGGATGGACTTACAACAAATAAAAAATCGTTTCGGCATCATCGGCAACTCCCCTGCCCTCAACCATGCATTGAATGTAGCGGTGCAGGTAGCCAATACCGACCTTAGTGTACTCATCAATGGTGAAAGCGGTGTGGGTAAAGAAATTTTCTCACAGGTCATTCATTCTTTAAGTGCAAGAAAACACAACCCGTTCATTGCCGTTAACTGTGGTGCTATTCCCGAAGGAACCATCGACTCCGAATTATTTGGACACGAAAAAGGTTCTTTCACCGGTGCAGTGGATAGCCGTAAGGGTTATTTTGAAACTGTGAATGGCGGCACGATCTTTTTAGATGAGATCGGGGAATTACCCCTTGGCACACAGGCCCGTTTATTGCGCGTACTCGAGGCCGGTGAGTATATCCGCGTGGGTAGCAGTAAAGTGCAGAAGACAGACGTGCGGGTAATCGCAGCAACCAACAAAGAACTGTTAGAATATACACAAACCAACAAATTCAGGGAAGACCTCTACTATCGCCTGAATACAGTACCGATAAGGGTTCCGGCCTTACGCGACAGGAAGGAAGATATCCCTTTGTTATTCCGGAAATTCGTGACCGACTTTGCAGACCGCTACAAAACCACGCCCGTGCAGTTGGACGATGCCGCAAAAGATGTGTTAATTAACTACCCCTGGCCCGGCAATGTTCGGGAATTGAAGAATATTGCAGAACAAATTTCTGTATTGAGTACGGATAAGATCATTTCGGGCAGCGTATTAAAAGGTTTTTTACCCGAACACAATTACTCACGGTTACCCGTATTGGCAGGTGGAGCAGGAGCTGTTAGTCAGACCGAGTTTGCCAACGAAAGGGATATATTGTACAAACTATTCTTCGATATGAAGAAGGACGTGAATGAACTGAAGAAAATGTTCTTCGACCTTTTGCAAAATCCGTCGATGGCACAACATGCACCCATGTACACCAATGATAATAGTAACAGGGAATTAAATTCTGTTCCCACTTCCTCACAACCCGTTTTTATTCATCATAACGGGGAGGCCATCCAGCATCATGAAGACGTGGAAGAATCGCTGAGCATTGTTGATAAAGAAAAGGAGCTTATCATCAAAGCATTGAAAAAACACAAGGGCAAACGAAAAGATGCATCCCTTGACCTTGGCATCAGTGAAAGGACTTTGTACCGTAAATTGAAAGAATATGATATTGAAGAATAGTAAAGTTGGTAATTGGCAGCTGGTAGTTGGCAGTTGGCAGGGATTTTCAAAAAGAATACTCTTATTGCCTGTTTGCTTATTGCTTATTGCCTGTTTTAATTTTTCCACCTGCAAATACGGTTTCAAAGACACTTCTCCCATTCCGGCAGAAGTAAAGACTTTCAGGGTCAATTACCTCGAGAACAAGGCGCAGTATGTAAACCCGCAGTTGAGCATACAACTGACAGAGAAACTGAAACAAAAGATCATCGGCACAACCAGGTTGCAACAAACCAATACTGATGATGCACATTATGATATCAGCGGTTATGTATCACAGTATACAGTAACCACTACCGGCATAAGTAATAATAATGCAAGTGTGAACCGGCTGTCAGTAGGCTTTCATCTCATTTTTAAGAATACCCTGGATGAAAAGAAGAATAATGAATGGGATATCTCAAGGAACTTCGATTTTTCTGCCACGCAAACCCTTTCACAAATAGAATCATCACTGACCGCTGATATTGTAAAGGGTATCACAGATGAGATCTTTAATAAAATATTTTCCAACTGGTAAAGGGGTTTGTTTTCAGCAACTATTAACAACTTAACATGCGATCACCGGCTTCACTTTTTGAAATAGTATTTAAACAAAACCAGGCAGGCCCCGTTAACCCGGATCTTTTATCCGGCGTAACGGCGGCACACCCCTACTTTTCGCCTGCACAATTCTTTTTATTGGAGCAAACAGCTAAGGATGCCAGTGGCTACAAAGCACAGGCCTCCAGAACTGCGTTGCTGTTTAACAACCCACATTGGCTCAATTTTCAATTATTGCATTCCAATACAACCGATACCGGATTAAAAGAAGAACCTGTTGCCGATACTCCCGACAATACGGATCATATTGCCGAAGAAACCATGGAGAAAGAAATTGAGCCAATGAAACTGGAGTTAAAAATTCCGGAGCACCATCATAACGATACTGCTGAAACGCAGTTATTTGAGCCCATGCACCTGGTAGATTATTTTGCATCCCAGGGAATTAAACTGACCGAAGAAGCACAAACAGCAGATAAGTTGGGAAAACAATTAAAAAGTTTTACCGAATGGCTGAAAACAATGAAAAAAGTGCACAGCGCTGAACCGGTTGAATCCGTTCCGGTTGCTGTAAAAGGGGAAGAACAGGCGGATGCAGCCATTCAAACACTTGCTGAAAAAAGCAATAAGGATGGCCAGGTACTCACAGAGGCCATGGCCGAGGTATTTGCAAAACAAGGCAAGACGGGTAAGGCAACGGATATCTACGAAAAATTAAGTTTGCTCAATCCCTCTAAAATCGCTTACTTTGCAGCCAAAATTGAACAATTAAAAGGAACCTGATATGTTAATTTTATTCGGAATTTTAGTGATCATTGCCTCTGCTATCCTTGGTTTGATCGTATTGATACAGAATCCAAAAGGTGGCGGATTGTCCTCTAGCTTTGGTGGTTTTGGCAACCAATTGATGGGTGTTAAACAAACCACTGATGTGTTGGAAAAAGGCACCTGGCTGTTTGCGGCCATCGTAGGTATACTTTGCCTTTTATCCCCGGCTTTCATTCCAAAATCAGGCAATAGCGCAAATCCAAATGATGAGATCATCAAGGGTATGAATGCAACGCCTCAAAAAACCACACCTCCACCGGCTAATACAGTTACCATACCTACCGGGCCGGATTCAGGTAAACATTAATACTATTTTACAAAATATCAGAACCCTGTCGGCAACTGGCAGGGTTTTTTATTTTACTTTGCGGACAGGCAATTTTTATTAACCAGCGACCTGCTTAAGCGGCCATTAAAATGAAAAAGAAAATAATATACGGCATCCTCCTCGTTTTATTATTGGCCGGCGGTTTCATTGCCTGGAAAATATTCGGGCCCACTGTTGCTGCACCGGATGGAAAATACCTTTACATTAAAGCCGGTGAAACCTATTCGGAAGTAAAAACTGCATTGCTCGAACAAAAGGTCATCAACAGTGAATTCTTTTTTGACCATCTGTCCAAACAATTAAAATATACCAATGCAGTAAAGCCAGGCCGTTATGAAATTAAAAATGGCATGAGTCTTTTTAATTTGGTAAGAATGCTTCGCAGCGGTAAGCAATCGCCCGTTAATCTAATCATCACCAAATTAAGGACGAAAGAAGACCTTGCCCAAAAGATCGCAGCTAATTTTGAATGCGATTCTGCCAGTTTTATCAGTATCATTAATAATGATGATTCATTACGGAAATATGGTTTGGACAGTATTACCGTAATGACAGCTGTGATCCCAAATACTTACAGTATTCCATGGAATACGCCCCCGAATAAGATCTTCAAA
>JANYIM010000117.1 GCA_025362055.1 Bacteroidota bacterium | reverse complement strand
GCTACCGCCAATAAACTAAACCTGTTACTGGATGACCTGAAAACAAATCCTAAGCGATACATTTCATTCTCCGTATTCGGCAAAAAATATAAAGGCACCGAATTGACCGTTCCATTACCTGATACGGTCAATGCTCCTTATATCAAACAGAAATAATTTTACCATTCTGTTATCAAATAATTCACCAATTTGCAGGTTGAACAAAACACCCACACATTGCGATTGAAATTTACGATCAAATTTATTTTGGTTTCTGTAATGCTTACCTGGAGCTGGGCAGTTGCTGCACAACAGGTGATGGCACCCGCTAATCCTGCAGATACCATCAGGGTGATACAGATCGTACAGGGAAAAAGTTTACGGCATTTAACCATCGATACCACTGAACTGGAAACCATTGCAGGCAGTGTGATCATCAAAGAAGGCCTCACCACTTTTTATTGCGACAGTGCCACGCTCAACAAAAAAACAAATGTCCTCGAAGCCTTTGGCAATATTCATATCAATGACAACGACAGTGTACACACCTATTCACAATACATGAAATACATCGGCAGCGAGCGTACGGCCTACCTGAAAAAAGATGTAAAGCTCACTGATAATAAAGGAACCTTATACACTGACGAACTGGTATACAATTTAAGAACAGGTATCGCTACTTATAAGAACGGGGGTAAGATCGTGAATGGCCAAACCGTACTGACGAGTAAGGAAGCGGTGTATTACGTAGATACCAAGGATGTTTATTTTAAAAAGACGGTACACCTAACCGATCCCGACCGTAACATTTGGGCAGATAGTTTATTGTATAATGCCAATACCAATATCGCCACGTTCATTTCTCCCACACATATCGTAGGCAAAGACGGAAGCGTGATAGACACAAAGAACGGTACCTATAATTTAAAGACGGGTGAAGCACGTTTTTTTGACCGCACGATGTTCAAAGACAGTACACATTCTGCTATAGGTGATAATGTGATATATGATAAGACAAGCGGCATATTACAGGTGGAGGGAAACGGGAAGTTGGTGGATAGTGTTAACAAAGTAACTGTTGTAGGCAACTTCATTAGCATTGATACCAAAATTAATTCTTTTCTCGCCACACGCAAACCGGTAATGATCTTATACCGTTATGGCGACAGTACTTATATCGCCGGTGATACTTTATTTTCGGGGCTAAGAAAATACGATAGCCTGGAAAGAAAAATGGTAACGCATTCCGATACCTTAAAAAAAACGCTGATGGTGAAAGCTTCAGCAGACACTTCGGTCAGGTATTTTTTAGCCTTCCATCATGTTCGCATCTACAATGATTCATTACAGGCAGTAAGTGACAGCCTCCATTATTCTACCATTGATTCTACTTTTAAACTTTTTGGAGAGCCGGTGGTTTGGAATGATAAGACACAGGTAACCGGCGACACCATTTACATGTTCACTGAAAAACAAAAAGCAAAAAGGTTATACGTTTTCAATAACGGTATTATCATCAATAAAGCAAATGATGCCATGTATAACCAGATCGCAGGACGTACGCTGAACGGCTATTTCACCAATGGGGCGATCGACTATGTACGGGTAAAAGGCTCCCCTGCCGAAAGCATCTATTACCCGCAGGATGACGACAGCGCATTCGTTGGCATGAACAGGAGCAGCGGGGATGTGATCGATATCTATTTTGTAAAAAAAGAATTGAATAAAGTAAAATTCGTGAATAATGTCGATGGTGTATTGTATCCCGTAAGACAGATCCCGGGCGATAAAAAGCAATTGAAGAATTTTAAATGGCTTGACCAGAGAAGGCCGAAAAATAAACTTGAATTGTTTGAGTAAATGTCTTCATAGGAATTTGGAATTGGTAATTAGGAATTAGGTTTTGTATTAGTTAAACTCTACAAATTTAACAGCCCAAATCCTTCGGTTTAAAATACTTTCAGAACCAGTTAAATACTGCAATCCCGAACGCCTAATTCCTAATTACCAATTCCCAATTCCCAATTCCCCGGTATAAAAAATTGCTGCACCAGTTAAATTCCTCGATCTCGAAAACCTAATTCCAAATTCCCAATTCCAGTTTTATTTTACAAATCCTTAACAGCATATTACTGCGTTCATACGTTAGTACCTCACATTGGCATCATTTTCGATTATGCATTATTTAAAAACCCAGCAACATGAAAAAGTTATTTTTATTGATGATCGTAGCATCAGCGTTCACCCTTTCATCCCAGGCACAAGGTTATAAAACCGCATTGGGGGTACGACTTGGTTCCTCTGTTCCTGCAATTAAGAACGGCGTAACCCTAAAGCATTTTATCGGGAACAATGCAGTGGAAGCGATCTTAAGTTTTGGTGACGGCGCCGCATTGTGCGGACTTTACGAGATACATAAATCCATTGGCATGGAAAACCTGCAATGGTTTATCGGCGGCGGCGGTTATGTAGGACTAAGCAGTAGCTCAAATAATATTGGCGCTGCGGGGATCATCGGCCTTGATTATAAATTCCCCGTGCTGCCACTAAACCTTACGCTTGACTGGAAGCCGGAAGTAAACCTGGTTTCAAAAGTTGGGTTTCAAGCATCCGGCATTGGGTTTTCGGCACGCTTTACATTTTAAAGGCCTGCTGAATTGTATTATAAAAAATACCTCTTCACGGGGTATTTTTTTTTATTGTGGACCTGGCTATGACTACTGCTGACAAATTAATATTTTTTACCTGTTCCTTTTCTGCAACGTTTAATAAACATTCGTATGTTTCTATCACTG
>JANYIM010000080.1 GCA_025362055.1 Bacteroidota bacterium | reverse complement strand
CAAGTAAAAATAAAGAAGATTATATCCACACCGACAGTGGTATAGGCGGACAGTACAAAACATGGTTTTTAAATTATGCCAGTTATGTAATATTAGAGAGAGCGGTTCCAGCCATTGAAGACGGATTAAAGCCCGTACAGCGACGCATTTTACATGCCATGAAGGAAATGGATGATGGCCGTTTTAATAAAGTGGCCAATATCATCGGGCAAAGCATGCAGTATCATCCGCATGGCGATGCAAGTATCGGTGATGCATTAGTGAACCTGGGGCAAAAGGAATTATTGATAGAAACACAGGGAAACTGGGGCGATGTACGAACGGGTGATGAAGCTGCAGCATCAAGGTACATTGAAGCAAGGCTCAGCAAGTTTGCACTGGAAGTGGCTTTCAATGCCAAAACAACCGAATGGGCCCTGAGTTATGATGGCAGAAAGAATGAACCGGTTACGCTGCCCATGAAATTTCCTTTATTGCTTGCACAAGGTGCAGAAGGTATTGCAGTGGGATTGGCTACAAAGATCCTCCCGCATAATTTTTGCGAATTGATAGAAGCTTCCATCAAATATTTAAGAGGCAGGCGTTTTGAACTTTTTCCCGATTTTCAAACCGGCGGCTCCATGGATGCCAGCAATTACAATGAAGGAAAACGGGGCGGAAAGGTACGCGTGAGGGCATTCATTGCAGAACAGGATAAGAAAACACTCTTGATAAAAAGTGTACCCTTTGGCGTTACTACCACGCAACTGATGGAGAGCATTGTAAAAGCCAATGACCAGGGAAAGATAAAGATCAAAAAAGTTACCGATCATACTGCTGCTGAGGTAGAGATCATTATTGAACTGGCAGCGGGTATCTCACCGGATATTACCATTGATGCCTTGTATGCATTCACCGATTGCGAAGTGAGCATCTCACCCAATTGCTGTGTAATTGTAAAAAATAAACCACAGTTCCTTGGTGTACATGAGTTATTGAAAGTGGCCACCGACAATACAAAAGAATTGCTCCGCCGTGAACTGGAAATAAAACTGGCCGAGTTGCAGGAGAAATGGCATTACACTTCATTGGAAAAAATATTCTTTGAAGAAAAGATATATAAGGAACTGGAAAAAAAGCACGAGACATGGGATAAAGTGCTGGAAGCGATCGACAAGGCTTTCACACCGTTCAAAAAACAATTAAAACGGGCGATCACAAGAGAGGATATCATTAAGCTAACGGAAAAGCCTGTACGTCGTATCTACCGCCTCGACATTGATGAACTGAACGAACAGATCAAGGGCCTCGAAGCTGATATAAAAAATGTAAAACACGACCTGAACAACCTTATCGATTATGCAGTGGCTTATTACGAGAACCTGCTGAAAAAATATGGTAAGGGGCGGGAGCGTAAAACAGAGATAAGGCCTTTTGATACCATCGAAGCAAAGTCTGTAGCCATTGCCAACACTAAGTTGTACGTTAATTATGCCGATGGCTTCATTGGTACAGGGTTGAAGAAAGATGAACTGGTAACAGAGGTATCAGACCTGGACGATATCATCGCTTTTACAAAAGGCGGCATCATGAAAGTGGTAAAGGTATCTGACAAGGCATTTATCGGTAAAGACATCATACACGTCGCTGTCTTCCAGAAAAATGATGAACGTACCACCTACAACATGATCTATGCTGATGGAAAGACCGGCGTGAGTTATGGAAAGCGTTTTAACGTTACCGGTGTAACAAGGGATAAGGAATATGACCTGACCAGGGGTTCTGAAAAAAGCAGGGTTCATTATTTCACTGCCAATGCCAATGGGGAAGCAGAAGTGGTGAAGATCACTTTAAGCCCCAATTGTAGTGCAAGAAACAAAGAACTGGAATTCTTTTTTGAAGAAATGGAGATCAAGGGACGCAGTAGCATTGGGAACCAGGTAACCAAATACCCGATCAAATCGGTGAAATTCAAAGAAGCGGGAAATTCAACATTGGATGCAAAAAAATTATGGTTCGATAATAAATTCGGAAGGCTGAATATAGATGAGAAAGGGGAGTACCTTGGCAAGTTTGATGCAGAAGACAGGTTATTGGTCATCTATAATGATGGTAATTATGAAATAACCGACCAGGAACTGACCCAGCGTTTTGATACCGAAAAAGTATTGCTGCTGGAAAAATTCGATCCCGAAAAGATCATCACGGCCGTGTACTATGATAAGGAAAAAGTGCAGTATAGTGTAAAGCGTTTTAAAATTGAGACCACAACATTGCATAATAAATTTTTCTTCATAAAAGAAGGCGAAGAAAATTACCTGGAAGCGGTTACCACAGATGATGAGCCTGTTCTTGCAATGCAAAGTGGCAGGGGGGCACAGGTGCGAAAGGCAAAGATAAAAGTGGCCAAAGTAGTGGAAGTGATGGGCTGGAAGGCATTGGGGGCCAAGCTGGCAGACTATAGTAAATCTGTAGAGATGGAGTGGGACCGCAAGGGTAAAGATAATCCCCAGGCCGAACTTTTTGAATAGATGTATTTAACTCCGTTCTCTATTCATGAAAAGAGTATTGAAAAATATAGTAACACTTATTTCCTGTATGCTGATGGCATTAGCCTTCAGTAATTACTCCTTTGCGCAACAAAAAGAAAAACCAGCTGCCACGGTTAAAAAGGCTACAACGGCAAAGCCAGCTTCCAGGAAACCTGTTGTGAAGGGCACGCTTAAAAAAACTGTTATTACCAAACCAAAGCCAACCAGGCCCACTATTGTAAAACCGCTTACTGTTGACGACCTTAAAATGACCGGCAGGGAAAAGCAAATGGTTGATGAGATCAACCTGGTGCGATCTGATCCTGCAGGATACATTAAATATGTGAAAGAATATATCAAAAAGACAAATGCCGGTAAGGGCATCAAGGCTGCTGCCAATGAATTGATGGATGAACTCAAACATTTAAGTCCGCTTAATAAGCTCCAAATAAGCCCTAAGCTTTATGTTGATGCAAAGAACTATGGAAAGCAGCTGGTGGAAAATAATAGCATTGAGCATTCAGACCTGCCTTATTCAGAGAATCTTTCTTTTGGGATAGAGAATATCAGGGATGCGATTATTGACCTGCTGATCGACGATGGCATCAGTGAACGCGGACATCGAAAAAATATCCTGAAAAAGAATATCACGATGATCGGCGTAGTAGAATTAGAAGGCAAGGTGGAAGACTATCCACATTGTTATGTACAGGAGTTTAAGTAGGCAATTTGGTGATTTGGAGATGAGTTGATTTGAAGATGTATTGATTCAGAGACCCGGGAATGATAGCATCATCACCAAATTGGCTAATCACCAAATCTCCAAATCGACTAATCACCAAATCAATTAAGCTGTGCATCAAAAAAATCCACTTCAGTATAATCTTTCACAACATTATACAAAGTATCCCTTTCCACCGGTTGGCGCTTTACCTGTTTAATGAGCGTAACCAGTTCTTCCGTGCTCATCGCAGGTTTTTGTTCCTCGCTTCCCGCCATGCTGTAAATTTTTGTAGAATCATCAATGGTGCCGTCAATATCATTAACGCCAAAGGACAGGCTCAGTTGCGCATTTTGCCTGCCCAGCATTGGCCAGTAAGCTTTCAGGTGAGGAAAGTTATCGAGGTAGA
>JANYIM010000073.1 GCA_025362055.1 Bacteroidota bacterium | reverse complement strand
CTGGATGAAACGGGTGGATGGGCAGCCCTGGGCAGGGTAGATGTTAACCTTGCCGACCTCGGCACCGTTTCTCTTTCGGCTAATATGCATACACAGGGTTTTGGAACGCTGGAACAACGGATCAATGACCGTTTCCGCGATAACTTTTTACAGTTTGATGCATCCGCTACCCTGGAACTGGGAAAATTGTTGCCCAAGAAAGCCGCACTTTCCATTCCTGTATTTGCAAGTTACTCACAATCTGTAAGCAGGCCGGAATATGATCCGTATGACCTTGACATTAAATTAAAAGATAAAATAAAAACAGCAGCTACTAAGTCTGAGAAAGATTCAATAAAAAATGCTGCCATAGATTTTACGTCCACCACAACAGTGAATTTTACCAATGTGCGTAAGAACAGGACCGGCACCAGGAAGCCGAAAATATATGATATATCAAATTTTGATTTCAGCTATTCTTATTTAAAAACCAAGGCCCATAGCCCTTTGATCGAAAACAATGAAGTAACAAAACATCGCGGTGCATTGGGATACAATTTTGCGCCAAAGCCAAAATATATCTCACCGTTTAAATGGATATTCAAAAAAACAAAGACACACTGGTTCGACCTGGTGAAGGATTTTAATTTTAACCTCATCCCGTCACAGTTAAGTTTCAGGGCAGATATTAACCGGCAGTTTGGAGCTATTCGTCCGCGTAGTGTGGGTACTTCAAAATATTCGATCCCCGAAACCTATGATAAGTACTTTACCTTTCAACGGGATTATATCATGCGCTGGAATATCACGCGTTCTATTAATTTTGACTTTACGGCCACTAATAATTCAAGGATAGATGAACCTTCGGGGCGTTTGGACACGAAAGAAAAGAAAGATACTGTTTGGAAAAATCTACTCAAAGGTGGTAGGAATACCTTGTATAGTCAAACGGCTAATTTTACGTATACCGTACCAACTTCAAAATTGCCTTTGTTGAACTGGACAACCCTCAATCTCCGCTACCAGGCTTCCTATCGATGGATAGGCGCATCGCGCCTGGCTGTTGACCTGGGTAATTTCTTAGAGAATGGCCAGCAAAAAGAAGCAACCCTTCAAATGGATTTTACCCGCTTGTATCAAAAATCAAAATGGTTAAGCCAGTTAGACAAGCCTTCAAATAAGGATGACAGGGAAAGATGGAGAAATCGTATCTCACGAACAAAAGATACTGTTACTACAAAATCGGGTAAAAAAATAGTTAAGACACACAGGATAGTAGATAAAAGTGCGATGCCTTATGTAGGTACGGCAGGAAAAGTGTTTGGTAAATTACTGACCAGCATCAAACAGGTGAATGTTTCACTTTCTGAAAATGCCAATACAAGGTTACCTGGTTATACAGACAGTACCCAGTATGTTGGGCAAAACTGGAAAAGTATGGCACCGGGTGTGGACTTCCTCCTGGGGCGACAGCCGGATACGAACTGGCTGAATAAGGCGGCGCGTAAGGGATGGATCACTAAAGACAGCAACTTTAATGCGCTCTTTACCCAGAATTTTGACCAACGGTTAACCTTAACTGCACAATTGGAACCGATCAGGGATCTTACCATATCAGTTAACCTTAGTAAGACCTTTACTAAGAATTATTCTGAAACATTCCGCTATATCGATACCGCTGCGGGAGGTACTAACCCTACATTTAATCACCTGAATCCTTATGCAGGTGGTGGATTTGACATATCCTATATCGCCTTTAAAACATTGTTTGGAAAATTTGATCCTAACCGTGTTTCGGAAACCTTTAAAAAATTCCAGGATTACCGGTTGATATTATCTGAGCGGTTGGGGAAAGCAAATCCTTATAGTAACGGGCAGCCGGTAGGTGCAGATGGCTATTATTATGGCTATGGAAGATATGCTGTTGATGTATTGGTACCAGCCTTCATTGCTGCATACACAGGCGAGGATCCTAAAAAGGTTGCATTGATAAGCCAAAACAATCCCAATATTAAATCCAACCCCTTCCGCAGTATCCTGCCGAAACCTAACTGGAAGATCGATTACAATGGATTAAGCCGTTTGAAGGGATTGAGTAAGATATTTACCAATTTCACGATAACGCATGGTTATACGGGTAACCTTAGCATGAATGGATTTACTTCTGCCTTGTTGTACCAGGATATTTCCAGGTTCGGTTATCCATCATTCTATGATACGGTATCAAAAAATTATATTCCTTATTTCCTGGTGCCTAATATCAGTATAGGAGAACAGTTCTCTCCTTTGATCGGTATTGATATGATGTTCACGAACCAGTTACAGGCTAAGTTTGAATATGCAAAGACAAGGCAACTTAGCCTGAGCCTTGTGGATTTTCAATTGAGTGAGGTACGCAGTACAGAATTTACCATTGGTGCAGGCTATCGTAAAAAAGGATTGAAATTATTCGGTGGTTTAAAGCTGCCGAAATTCCTGAGTAAGGATGGAGGGAAGAAATTAGACAATGAAATTAATTTCCGTCTTGATTTCAAGATCAGGGATAATGTTACAGCCAATAGCAGGTTAGACCAGGATAATAATTTTGCAACAGGCGGCAGTAAAGAAATTACCATCTCGCCAACAATCGATTATTTCCTCAATAACAGGGTCAACATCAAATTATATTTTGATCAGCGGCGTGTAAAACCTTATATCTCATCCAGCGCACCTATCACCAATACAAGGGCCGGCGTGCAGGTAAGGATATCGTTGACTCAATAAACGAAACTAACTTAGTTAAAGAGGTCACCGTTAGCTTAATGGTGACCTCTTTCTTTTGTATCATTTTGTCATCCCATATGGCAGGGCGAAATTTTTTGTTGTGCTGCGGAATGAAGCATCTTACTGTAACCTTATTTTATGAAAACTTCTTACACTACAGCGGCAGCTATGGCAAAGAGGAAATTATTAACCGGAAAAATATTTCCTGTGAAATACTTTATTCCTCATCATGTCAGTCTCGGTAGGGAGGCAATGATGCTTCGAATTACCATCAACCTTACAAAAAAAAAGCCCCGGTTACCCGAGGCTTATATAAATCTATACCAAACACAAATTCTTATTTTACTTTCTTAAGCAACATTACATAACCACATAAATTCTTTTTCTTCTTATTGACCTGTACCGGTTTTATCATATGGTATTCCGTGAAACGAGGTATGTAAGAGTAACTGATCACATTGCCATCAACGTCGCCCCACATTTTTTTCTGGTAAACTACCTGCTTCTCATTCCAGTCGTACATCCTTACTTCATATAATTTTGAACTCATATCACCTATGAAAACGAACTGGTACCAACTTCCTTCCGTTAAAGGAACGATGACCGGCATCTCGTATTCACTTTCCATTTGCATGGACGCTTCTTTTACAACGATGAACCCGGCTTTGGCTAATTCAAGCTTGATACTATCGGCCTGCTGAAGAATGGAAGGTAAAGAGCACGGGGCCTGGCGAATTACGTCCTGTGCCCTGAGTTGATGCCCAAAGATGGAAAAGGTCAATAAACTAACTAATAGAATACGGTTTTTCATTTACTAGTCGCTTTGATAATTGGATGGTAAAACAAGCTTATATCATTTTACCGGTATTATATATAGAAAACGGGTAGTTATAGATGTAAACGGCTATCTACCAGCTATTATTGTGCCAAATACCAATAAATCTCCTAATAACTTATTGATTCTTATAGAAATAATAGGTTCCGGCCTGCTGGATGCAGGTTATGGACAGGTCGTTTATGCATACATGGGGGGGCAAACTGGCACAAAAGAACACCGTTTGGGCTATATCCATAGCTGTTAAGGGGGTAAATCCATCATAGGCAGCAGCAGCTTTTGCTGTGGCCCCTTTGAAGCGAACCAGGGAGAATTCGGTTTCCACAGCACCGGGATTTACGGCAGTAACTTTTATGTTATGCTTCAGCAGGTCGATCCGCATTGCTTTTGTAATGGAATCAACGGCAAACTTGCTGGCACAGTACACATTTCCATTTTCATACACTTCCTTGCCGGCTACTGAACCAAGGTTGATGATATGCCCTGCCTTTTGTTCGATCATAAAGGGCAAAACGGCCTTACTCACATATAATAATCCGTGCACATTTGTATTTAGCATGGTTTCCCAATCCTGGATATCGGCATTTTCAAAACTATCCTTTCCCAATGCAAGTCCTGCGTTATTAATAAGGATACTTATTTTTTTCCATTCGGCCGGAAGGCCTTCAAATGCAGCTGCAACAGCAGCCTTATCCTGCACATCAAAACAAAGGGATAATACGGCAATACCCAACCGTGTTTCCAGTGTTGCTTTTAATTCATCCAGTCGCTCCTGGCGCCTGCCGGTAATGATGAGGTTGTGTTTGGCCGCAGCAAATTTTTCTGCACAGGCTTTCCCGATGCCGGAGGTTGCGCCGGTGATTAATACGATCTTATTCATTTTGTAAAAAATGTTCAATTAACCCCGGCAGCGGTCAAAGACCCTGTCGGCGGTTAGATAAAAAAATAAATATAAATCTAACCGTTCCATTGACCACTGTCGGGGTCTGTAACCACCAACAGGGTAATTCCGAATATTGTTTATGTTGATCTACCGTATCAGTACCGCATACCCTTTCTTGGTCTTAACCTGTCCCTTATAGGTAACACCTTCGGCCATCCATACAAAAGTACCTGGGTCCTGGCCTTTGCCACCAAAGGTACCATCCCATCCATGTCCTTGCTGATCGGTTGAAAAAACCATTTGTCCAAAACGATTGAACACCTTGAAATAGGTAAGGCTTTTCATTCCTATCAAAATGGGGCGTAATACATCATTGAGATTATCTCCATTAGGGGTAAACGCAGTTGGTACATACATATCGGGCTCAACCTTGAATACGTGTACTAAAATACTGTCTGTGGCAACGCAGCCGTTCACAGAAGTGACCTGTAATACATATTCGATATCACTTTTTGGCAAAGCAATCGGATTTGCGATATTGATATTATTGAGCCAAAGGCCCGGATTCCAGAAATAGCTACCGCCCCCGGTTCCAAATAAGTACAGGGGTTCGCCATCTACCACTGTGGTATCCCTTGGCCCGGCATTGGCAATTACCTTGGGGTAGATCGTTACCCAAACAGAAGCTTTCACTGCTTTGGGGCATCCAAGGGTATCCGTAACCGTTACAGTGTATAATATATTGCCGAATGGTTTTACTGATATGGGATTTGGGATCAGCCTGTTGGTTAAAAAAGTGGATGGCGTCCATAGATAATTGCTGCCCCCCGATGCATTCAGCTGTGCCGAAAAGCCTGTGCAAACAAAGGCATCGGGACCTGCATTAGCCGGCGGGTAAGGCGCTACTTTAATGTGAACAGAATCCAGTGTCTGGCAGTTACCGATATTTCCTATTACGTAATAAGTAATGGTAGTCAGTGGTGTTGCCAAAGGACGCATGAGGGTGGGGTCATTCAAATAAGTTGTTGGCGACCAAATATAGTGCAATGCATCGCCGGTGGTATTTAATGTCATGCGGTCTGTAAGGCAGATGGATGTATCCGGGCCCGCATCCAGTGTAACTTTTGTTTTTACATCAATGAACACGGAATCATCCGTATGGCAACCAATGGCATCAGTAAGTCGCACATGGTACCAGGTAGGTACATCAGGGCTTACCAATGGGCTTTGTACAGTTGTACTACTGATCATATAATTAGGACTCCAGGTAAAATTACCGGTACCCGTTGTAGTGATCTGTATAGTATCAATATTGCAGATCAGCGTATCATTTAAAGTACTGAGAGCGGGTGGTATACCTACGTCTACAAAAACAGTATCTGTACGTAATTTGCTGCAACCGGTCACACCAACTGCTACTACATAAGTTGTAGGTACAATTGGCGAAGCGATGGGATTGGCAATATTTGGATTGCTGAGTCCTGTGATGGGTGTCCATTGATACGTGACCCCCCCGGTTGCATTTAATTGAACTGTACTTTGATTACCCGGGCAAACATATGTGTCCGGTCCGGCATTGGGGATGGCCAGTGGCTTTACAGTAATGGCATGTGTTTTTGATACGATGCAATGGTCTCCCCATTTGGTAATCAAAGTGTACACCGTATTGATGATGGGATATACCCTTGTGATATTATTCGTGGGTGATTCGATGGTACCCGGTGGCCCCCATTGCCAGGTAATAGGATTGGAATAATTAGCGGTACCCGTTAGTGTAACCGTATCTTCTTCACAAATGTTGATAGGGCCTGCAATGTTATTGGTAAGATCGAATTTGGGTGTTAGGTTTAAGGAATCGCTGTTTTTGCAGCCGGCAGCATTGGTAAGGTTGGCATAATATTTTGTGGGCACCGCCGGGAAAGCTCTTGGCGTAGCGGTAGTGGCTCCGATAATATTATAGTTGGGCGTCCAGTTAAAACTGCCAACACCCGTTCCAGTTAGTTGTAAAGTATCGAGTCCGCAATAAGTAGAATCATGTGGAAAGACCGATATTAAAGGGATATCATTAATAACAACGTCTACATTGATCGTCTTTTGACAGCCCTTGCTGTTGGTAACGATCAGTTGCACGGTATAAGTACCCGCAGGATTATAAGTATAGGTAGGATTTTGCAAATGGCTGGTATCTGCCAGCGTGGCCAGGTCGCCAAAATCCCATCGCCAGGAATCTACCACTCCATAATTGGTAGTGGTAGTATCAGTGAACTGGATGGGTGCGCCAACACAAAGCGGGGCATTGGTTTTAAAGCCGGGGAAGAAACCTGGGAAAACGCCTAAGGGCCTTATAATGGAATCTATGCATTGCCCAGTAATGGACACAACCAGTTTTATATTAAAGATCCCCGCTGCAGTAAATGTATGTGTTGGATTGGCAATCGTGGATGTATTGGCAGCGCCACTGGCGGGGTCGCCAAAATTCCAAAGATAAGTGGTGGGGTTGCCACTACTCTGATCCTGGAAGTTCACGGTAAATCCGTCGCAGGTGAGCGGTGTAAAATTAGGATTGGCAACAAGTGGAATGCAACCCGACACTTCAACGATAAGGTCTTTTCTTGCGACCGTAATTAAAATTCCATTCCGATACTCTGAGGCACAAACACAAATTACATACTTACCTGCTTGGGGGGCCGTTCCGGAAATAATGCCAGTATTTGGATTTATAGTTACAAGGGAACCCATTGGAAAG
>JANYIM010000065.1 GCA_025362055.1 Bacteroidota bacterium | reverse complement strand
AAAATGAAAAAATTATTGGCAATATTGTTGTCGATTGCAGTCAGTGCTGCACCCGTTATCAGCCATACCGGTTTCACCCCAGGAAATCCGATCGGCACACTGAAATTTTCGGCTGACGGGAAAAAACTTGCTGCGGTTTATTCTTTTGAAACAGATACTGTTGAGTTAATGCGCTTTGATAATACAAGCGGTTTGTTAACAGGAGCGCTCATTTTCAGACCTAATATAGTTACGGTAGTCGACGAATCTTATATAGAAGCCTATGGTGCCGAATTCTCACCCAATAGCAATCTTCTGTATATATCCGCCAACATTTCTGATGCAGAGCCAAGCACATTGTATCAATTTGATATCACTTCAAATAATGCTGCAACCATTCTTGCATCGAAGCAGGTAATTGCGCAAACCAATCCATGGTATGCGGGCGGTTTGCAAATTGGCCCAGATAGAAAGATCTATATGTCCATGTGGAAAGACAGTTCTATCTCGGTGATCGATAACCCCGATGTATATGGTCCAGGCTGTAATTTTATGTATAATAAAATATTTCTTGGAACAAAAAGCAGTTCGCCTGTACAGTTTGGCCTCCCTACTTTCATACAAAGTTATTTTGATCCCTTATCGAACCCTTACGATTTTGAAAGAACAGGAAATTGTTCGGATCCTGACGTGCTATTCAATATTAACAGGTTAGCAGGTATCAATTCGGTAGTATGGGACTTCGGTGATGGGCAAAGTTCGGCATCGGTGTCACCATTGCATCACTATACGGCCCCGGGTTTTTATGACGTAAGCTTAACGGTCTCTAAGGTGTTGGACTGTTCAGGGACGAGTGAGGTAATAACACACAAGATATGGGTGGCACCGCCGACCGATTTGTTGGGTAAGGATACGGGCTCTTGTGCCGCACCTACTTTGCAGATTGGGGTCGATAATATCGCTGGTGCAAGTTATTTATGGAATACAGGAGCTGCAACAAGTAAGATTACTGTTAATAGTTTTGGTAAATACTGGCTACAGGTTGAATATGGTGGTTGTTCAATGGCAGATACGATCAACGTAAAAGAATTACCAAAACCTGTTGCCAATGCGGGTAAAGATACAACGGTATGTATCTATAAGCCGGTAGTTTTGAGTGCAGCTACGCCAACGGCATCATCCTATTTATGGAGCACGGGGGAAACCAGTTCTACTATAAAAGTGAATAATGCAGGAACTTATTCAGTTGACGTTACAGGGAATTCATGTACTGTTTCCGATACCGTTGAAGTACGCTGGGGCGATTGTGATCTTTTTATGCCAACAGCATTCACTCCCAATAATGATGGCTGGAATGATAAGTTCGGCATAGCAGGTGGTTTTGCATACCTTGATTTCTATTTTCAAATATTCGACAGGTATGGTCATGTTATATTTGTTGCAAATAACCCCAGCCAGAAATGGGATGGCACTTATAAAGGGAAACCTTTACCTATGGGTGCGTACACCTGGACATTAAATTATACCGATACCAAGGGATATAAGACCTTTCTGCCCGGATCGGTTCTGCTGCTGCGCTAGACCGATTTGTTAAAAAAATCTTTCCTGGATTATTTCTTTCTTACATTATTACCTTTGCTCACATGCAAAGGATACATATCCCGATCGTAAATACCTCCTCAAATCCCTTACCTTCTTATGCAACGGATGGTTCAGTCGGTATGGATATCAGGGCTGATCTTCCTGTCCCGGTGACCCTTGAACCTATGGAACGCTATCTTGTGCCAACGGGCTTATTCATTGAACTGCCTGCGGGTTATGAGGCTCAGATCAGGCCTCGAAGCGGGCTGGCCATTAAACAGGGCATTACCTGTTTGAACTCGCCGGGTACGGTTGATAGTGACTACCGTGGAGAATTAAAAGTGATCCTTGTAAATTTAGGAGCAACAGCCCAGGTAATACATCCCGGCGACCGTATTGCACAGATGATAATTGCCAAAGCAGAAAGGGCTGACCTGGTTTTGGTACAACAATTGAATGAGTCAGCAAGAGGAGAAGGTGGTTTTGGACACACCGGGGTGAAATGAATAACAATTCTTAACCAGCAACAAAAAAATAATGAAGCGTTTAATTAAGGCTTGCAGTTTAATGATTTTAATGATCGCTCTTTTTAGCTGTCATACAACTAAGAAGATCATTAATAAGGCAATTGCTCCCAAAGACAGTACTGTAGCTATTATCACCACTCATTCTTCGGCAGATTCTATTTTAGCGGTTCACAATACAATGAGTAATTTCAATAGTCATTATATTGATTTTAAGACCTTCAGTGCTAAAATAAAAGTAGAATATGAAGACGGTAAAGGTAAAAGGCCCGACCTTACTGCCATTGTTCATATCGTTAAGGATAGTGCGATCTGGATATCGCTTTCAGCTACTTTTCTCAATGTAGAAGTATTTCGTACGCTGATCACCAAAGACAGCGTGGTTTTGATGAATATCCAGGACAAAGAGGTACAATACAGGTCTTTGGATTACCTCCAGGACGTAACCGACATCCCATTTGATTACAGGACCTTACAGGACCTGCTGATCGGTAACCCTATTTTTATCGATAGCAATATTGTTTCTTATAAAAGAACAGATGACAGGATATTGATTTCAACTGCCGGGCCTCTTTTTAAGAACCTGTTAACCCTTACATTGGATAATTTCCGGTTAACACATAGTAAATTAGACGATGTGGATGTTACCCGTAACCGCACAGCTGATCTGACTTACAGTGATTTTGAAAATAATAATGGCATTGATTTTTCAACCTATCGCGAGATAACTGTTTCTGAAAAGAAAAAATTGGATATCAGGCTTAACTTTAAACGATATGAGTTTAACAAAGAATTATCAGTTTCTTTCCATGTCCCCAAAAATTATAAACGGACCTAGCCGTTATTTGCAATTATGCACAGGGTGTGGGTTCCGGCTTGCATGACTTTCCTGTTTGAATCGTATTTTTGATCAACCTCAAATTCAGCTCATGGTAAAAACGATCTTTACTGCTGCTACATTTATTTTCTTCAGCACCCTCGTTGCTGCGCAGCCGCCTACGAGAGAAGAACTGGAGCGGCAGCGTCAGCAATTAAAAAATGAGATCGAGCAAACAGAGAAGATGCTGAACGAGAATAAAACAAAGACGAAAGGAACCTATATTGAGTGGAAGGGTATTGCTAATAAAGTAAATCTGCAGGAGCGTGTCATTGTTAATATCAACAGGGATATCGACCTGCTGGATAATAATATTTATGGTATCAACAGGGATATCAACAGGTACGACAGGTTATTGGATACCTTAAAACAAGAATACGCCAAGAGCATGGTATATGCTTATAAGAACAGGAGTAATTACGAGTTCCTGAATTTTATTTTTTCTGCTGCAAGCTTTAATGATGCCATTAAACGCATCGCATATCTTAAAAGCTATCGTACTTACAGGGAAATGCAGGGCGAAAATATCCTGCGCACACAGGAGTTGCGTCGCCAACGTGTTGAAGCACTTGGCGGAGTAAAAGAAAAGAAAAATGCTGTATTGGATAACAAAAGCAGGGAAATGGATGTACTTGAAAAACAAAAGGCGGATAAGGACAGGGTGCTGGCAGACCTGAAAAAACAAGGCAAGCAATTAAATAACCAGTATGCAGCTAAGAAAAAACAATTGTCGAAAGTAAGTAATGCTATTACAGCGGCGATTAAAAAAGCAACGGATGCAGCCATTGCAAAAGCTGCAGAAGACGAAAGGAGCCGGCTTGCAAACATAAAATTGAATGCGAAAACAACCACTAGTCCTACATCCTCCAATACAAAATCCATAATAAGAACTAAGAAAGCGGAGCCTAAGGATCAAACAACTTTTCCTTTAACTGAAGAGAATACTGTTTTAAATGAAAAATTTGAAAATAACCGGGGTATTCTTCCATGGCCTGTGCAAAAAGGATATATCTTAATGAACTTCGGGCTGAATAAATTACCGAGTGGCCATACTGAAATTGATAACCCGGGCCTTAGCATAGGAACAGATATTGGGGCACCTGTAAAAGTGGTTTTTAATGGCACCGTCTCCACTATTTTTAATGTTGATGAGATACAGGTGGTTGTAATTCAGCATGGACGCTACTTTACTTCTTACAGTAATTTATCTGGGGTTACTGTACAAAAGGGACAAACGGTCACTTCAGGACAGGTGATAGGAAAAGCAATGTCGAATGATGATGGTATTGGCGAAGTTGATTTTATTATGAGTAAGGAGAAGAATAATTTTGATCCGGAAAGATGGTTAAGACCCAGGTAATGAAAAACTGATCCTGGAGGAAGTTCAATTAATAAAAAGATTTTCAATTTTTCAACGTGTACCTGGTATCCGGCATACACCTAAATCACCCTTTTATACAGCGCTTCATATTGCGGAACAATATTTTCGATGTCGAATTTTTTTGCCTGCAACAGGGCATTGGCTTTGAATTCTGCCAGGGATGCTTCATCCTTTAAAATGATCAATGCATTTTTACTCATATCATCTACATCCCCTACATCGCTCATGTAACCGCTAAAGCCATTGATATTTATTTCGGGCAAGCCGCCTGCATTGGTTGATATTACAGGAACTTCTGCTGCCATCGCTTCTAAAGCCGCCAATCCAAAACTTTCATATTCGCTGGTCAGCAGGAACAGGTCGGCGATCGGCAGTATATCTTCCATCTGTTCCTGTTTCCCTAAAAACTTAATGGCATTATGTGCAGTACAATCCCGTGCAGCAGCTTCTATATGCGGCCTTTCGGGCCCATCACCCAGTAATAATAATGTGGAAGGCATTTTTTCATTGATCAGTAAAAAAGTTGCCACTACATCTTCCACCCGTTTTACTTTTCTGAAATTGGAAGCGTGTACAATTATTTTTTCACCATTTGGTGCGATCAGTTTTTTAAAAGCATCCACAGGTTTTCTGTGAAATCGTTTTACATCCACAAAGTTGTGAATGACCTCTATATCTTTTTCAATGATAAAATTTTTAAAGGTCTCTTCTTTAAGGTTATTAGAAACTGCAGTGAGTACATCACTTTCATTCATGGAAAAAGTAACCACGGGGCTGTAGGTCTTGTCTTTACCCACAAGTGTAATATCCGTACCATGCAGCGTAGTGATGACAGGAATTCTTTTTCCCTGCTTGGCTAATATTTGCTTGGCCATATATGCAGCAGCAGCATGTGGTATGGCATAATGCACGTGTAATAACTCTACGTTGTTATTGGTGATCACATCTACCATTGTGCTGGCCAATGCTGTTTCGTAAGGTGGGTAATCGAATAAAGGGTAGGTAGGTACCCTTACTTCGTGATAAAAAATATTTGCATGAAAGCCACTTAACCTTACCGGTTGCTGGTAAGTGATAAAATGTATGTTATGTCCTTTATCTGCCAGCGCTTTACCCAATT
>JANYIM010000061.1 GCA_025362055.1 Bacteroidota bacterium | reverse complement strand
TCTGTTGCCAAAACTCCACTACCGCCAAAAGTGGGATAGCATACAATACCAATATTCATATGGAAGTTGTTTTGTGGTGCTGTAATTTATGGTTGTATCACGCAATTTACCTATTTATTTTTCACCAGGTCTTCCGTTCATGTATTGGCTATAAATCAGTAAGTTTGCTTCCTCAATAAACGATATGTTTAAAAAATACTTTTTGGCAGTGCTTATTTTATTCAGTGCATCGCTGCCTGCGCTCTCGCAAACATCCGATTCTCTTGCTCTAAAAAAATTAACAGATGAGATATTACTGAATGGCAAGGCATATGAGAACCTTTATAGGCTCTGTAAATCTGTTGGACAGCGATTAAGTGGCAGTGCAGGGATGTATAAAGGTGAGGAATGGGGGTTACAGGCATTAAAAGATGCGGGAGCAGAAAAAGCCTATTTGCAGGAATGCATGGTGCCACATTGGGTGCGGGGGCAAAAAGAATTTGCCGGGTTTAAAACAAAAAAGCGCGCTGCTGATCCAACGTTCAAGGTGCTGGCTATTGGCAATTCAGTGGGCACCGGTGATAAAGGAGTGCTGGCAAAGGTCATTGAGATCGCAAACTTTGATGAACTGGACCGCAGGAAGGATGAAGTGAAAGGAAAGATCATCTTTTATAATTACCACTTCAATAAAACATTATTGCATAGTGCCTATGGTGATGCGGTTCGTTACCGGGGCAGGGGAGCATCTGCTGCTGCTAAATATGGAGCGGTGGCTGTGATCGTACGCTCTGTAACAGCAGCCTATGATGATAACCCTCATACAGGCGCACTGAATTATAATGATTCTTTTCCTAAAATCCCGGCAGTGACGATCAGCACAAAAGATGCAGACAAGCTTAGCAATTATTTAAAAGGGAGTTATTCAGAAGATGATCTTTTTTTAAGGACTAACGCTATGATGTTACCCGACACCCTCGGCCATAACGTGATAGGAGAAATAAGAGGGAGTGAATTCCCTGATGAGATCATCACCATCGGAGGTCATATGGATAGCTGGGATCCTGCAGAAGGTGCAAGTGATGATGGTACAGGAATGGTGCATAGCATTGAGGTGATGAGAGCGTTAAATGCAATAGGGTATAAACCAAAGCACACGATACGGATCGTGTTATTTGCAAACGAAGAAAATGGCGGAAAGGGGTCAGCTAAGTATGCCCAGGAAGCATTGGAAAAAAAGGAGAAACATATTATGGCGATGGAGAGCGATGGTGGTGGAGAGTATCCCCGGGGCTTTAGTTGCGGCATGACAAAAGAACAATTCGCCAAAGTAGATAGCTGGAGAAAATATTTCGAACCACTGGATGCTGATAAGTTCTTATTCAGTGAGGGCGGTGGCGGCGGAGCTGATATTGGCCCCCTGCAGAAAAACTTTAAAACAGCACAGTTTGGTTTGAATACAACCGGGCAACGATATTTTGATATGCATCACTCTGCCATAGATGTTTTTGAAAATGTAAATGCACAGGAATTGCATTTGGGAGCGGCCGTTATGGCCACCATGGTCTATTTGGTTGACAAATACGGGCTATAGTAAATTAGTTTAAAACGCATCAATATGGAAGATATACAGCCTGTTGTAAAACTGCAACCCAAAAAGACAAATGCCTTCAGAAAATTTTTATGGCGGTTTTCGCTGATTGCTGTATTAGTGATCGCAGCCTTGATATATTGGTTTTTTTATAATTCAGTAAGTGATGGTACCCGCACTGTTTACCTAGTAAAGATCTCTCACAGGGGGAATGTTTTTAAGACCTATGAGGGAGAGGCGCTCGTAAGTATTGGCGCAACACCTCAAACATCCTTAACAACAGATAAATTCATTTATTCGGTTACCAGTAAATCGTTGTATGATTCCCTCACAAAATACGAGGGGCAGAAAATGACATTAAAGTATAAACAATACCGCCGCACATTACCCTGGCGTGGAGATAGCCAATATATTGTTTATGATTTTGAGAAGCCCGCATTGTAGATCATTATTAAGCCTGCAATAAAAAGATGACTGGCTTTTTATGAAAACTGTTCTTCTCCTTTTTCCATGCTGCAATTGTTTTTGTTTTTATGTATTCGCCGGCAGCTGTAAGTTCGGCAGCAATACATAACCTGGTGGAAGGCTTACAGGTTTTAAGCAGGGTATCCAGTAACTGGTCATTCCGGTAAGGCGTTTCAATGAAGATATGTGTGCTGTGTTTTTTCTGTGAAGAAAGTTCCAATGCTGTGATGGCTTTGATGCGTTCCGTAGTATCAATAGGTAAATAGCCAACAAATTCAAACTGCTGCCCGTTCATACCGCTTGCCATTAATGCCAAAAGGATGGAACTTGGCCCTACCAGGGGTTTCACAACGGCATTCATCTCCTGTGCAGCAGCAATTAATAGTTGACCCGGATCTGCGATCCCCGGGCACCCGGCTTCGCTGATGATGGCAATATTTTTTTCTTCCCTGATCTTTTGTTTAAATGCATTCAACTGCTCTTCCTCTGCTTTATGAATGGTGAACCATTCGAAGTCATCAATTACGATCTCTTTGCAAATGCTTTTTAAAAAACGGCGAGTGGTTCTTTCATTCTCCGCAAAAATTACGGTACAGTCCTTTACTGCATCAATAATGTAGGGTGGGATGGTTTGAGTGGCCGACTCATCCAGCACAGCGGGAATAAGATAAATACAGGATATCATGTTCATCAGTTAATTTCCTTACCTACTATGGGGTTATCGGTTTTTGTATTGTATAAACTAATAGTGGCTGCGATCACGGCATAGCTTGGGGCCAAAACCCAACCTAAAAAAGGAACCAGGTGCATTCCTAAAAAAAGCATTCCATTACCGATGGCCAGTCCTTTGTGCCTGCTAACAAAGGCGATACTTTGCGAAGGCGATAATTTATTTCTTTCACAGCTGTAATCAAGCATGGAGAATCCAAGGTAATAACATTCAATAATCAATGCTATTAACGGGGTGATCCAACCAACCACGGGAATAAAAGATAAAATTAAGATGGTAATGGTATACACCGTTTGCCACAGCATATTGCGTAATGCCAGGCGTACACCACGGGCCATATCCTTTAATAATTGTTTTAGATCGAACGGATATTCTTTCCCCTCAATGATGGCTTCTGTTTTTTCACTTAAATAAGCAAATAAGGGTGAGCCGATTATAAGGAAGAGGTATTTGAACAAGGAAAAATAAAACAGCATCAATACTAAGTGTAATATCACCTGTCCAAAGATCAGGAGAAAGCTCAGCCAGCTGTTTTGCATTTGCTGCATCCATTCTTTTACCCCGGTCTTCAATAGCATGAATTCAATGGCCCTGTTGCTGGATATCCAGAATAAATAGATCCCAAGAGAAAACAATATGGCATAAAGAAGCCCCGGAATAAATATCCACCTCCACAACCGGTGCTTTATGATAAACCGGTGTGTATGAAAATAAGCCTGTATGGAAATGATAATCTCTTTAAGCATGGGTCATTAAAAAATTACAATTAATCTGCCGTTCCCTTTCTGTATTTTAGCTTTAAAGTTAAAGATATAATGAAGAAATTAGGGATTCAATTTTATGACCGGCAGAACGTGGTTGCCATTGCAAAAGAATTAATAGGGAAGATCATCGTTGCAAAATTCGATGGCATAACAACATCAGGGCGAATTGTAGAAACCGAAGCTTATATAGCCCTAACAGACCGGGCTTCGCATTCTTTTGGGGGAAAACGTACAGCGAGGAATGAACATATGTATGCAAAACCAGCTACTGCGTATGTTTATATCTGTTATGGAATGCATCATTTATTTAATGTAACCACCAATAAAAAGAACATTCCCGATGCGATACTGATAAGGGCTGTTGACCCGATGCAGGGCATAACCACAATGCTCAAACGCACCAATAAAAAAAAGTTGGACCATACCCTTACAAAAGGCCCCGGGAATGTGGGCAAGGCATTGGGTATTTCAAAGGAACATTCTGGCTTGAATTTATTGGGCGCTCAAATATTTATTGCTGATGATGCAGATGGGAAGATGTTCTTTCCGGAAAACAAGATCGGCAGCAGCCCGCGTATTGGTGTGGAAAGTGCCGGGGCTGCGGCATTGTTGCCATACCGGTTTTATGTGAAAGGGAATAAATTCGTAAGTGGCTACCCCAATAAATGATCTTTAATAAAAAACTCCCGCTTTGTAAAGCGGGAGTTTTTTATTATGCAAAAGATATTCTTATCTGACCTCTACTGTTCCTGTTTTCTTCGTGCCGTCCTTCAGGCTTAGTATAACATGATAAACACCAGCCGCATTGCGGCGCATATCAACTTTTAATAACTGGTAAGCCTGGCTCACAGGGAAATCTTTATAAACATATACCCTTTCACCGAGGCTATTATAAATGCTTATATCCTGCGTAGTGGCACTACCTCCGGGATTGTAATAAGAAATCGTAAACTGGCCATCAGGTGTAGGGCTTGGGTAGATCCACAGTTTATTGCTGGCCGAATCAGCAATGGTAACAACCGCAGATGTATTGGTACAGCTGTTACTAATATCCGTTACTGTTACTTTATAATCCCCCAGGTGGTTAACATCAACCACATAAGTAGTACCAATAACACCTGTTAACAAGGTATTGTTCTTGAACCATACATACACAGCATTACTGGTTGGCGATATGGATGAACTGGCCGTGAGCGTAGTTGTATAGCCCGGGAAGAGATGGGTGTATGGGAACGGTGTTAAGATTACTGTTGGCTGTGCACTTACTGTTAATGCAATAGCTGCTGTATTAATTGCACCGCATGGTGCTAAGCCCGTTACCGCACAACGGTATTTATAGCCATTCATGGAAACGGTAATGGCTGTTAAGGTCAGTGTTGCTGTGGTGGCATTACTGTAAACACCACCATTGCTTATATTATTCCAGGTAGTACCGCCATCGGTACTTAATTGCCATTGATAAGACGGAGATGTTCCTGCTGCTGCTACACTGAGGCTGGTGGTTCCTGTAGAACAGATCGTTGTATTTGCAGGTTGTGTAGTGATGGCTATAGCTGTATATACCGTCAGTGATGAATTGGCGGATGTTGCTGATGGTGCGCAGGTTCCGCCGATCACTACATGGTATTGATATCCATTCATGGCAACGGTTGCACCGGTGATGATCAATGTAGAAGTAGTAGCTCCAGAATATACGCCACCGTTAGTAATATTGCTGAAAGTAGCGCCGCCATCCGTACTAACCTGCCATTGATAGACAAGCGCTGTGCCGTTTGCACCTACCGTATAAGTTGTTGCTTGTCCTGCACAAATGGTACTGTTCGCAACAGGTTGTGCAGTTATTGCAGGGGCGGTGTTAACCGTTAAAGTTCCGTTGCCTGAATTTAATGTGCCACAAGGGGCAGCACCGGAAATGATACAACGATAAAGATACCCGTTCATGCCGGCAGTAACACCTGTCAATGTTAAAGTAGATATTGTTGCACCTCCGTAAACGCCTCCATTGGAAATATTGTTCCATGTTCCACCGCCATTGGTACTTTCCTGCCACTGGTAGCCGGGCGTAGTACCTGAAGCTGCTACATTGAATGAAGTAGTTGCTCCTGCACAGACCGTACTGTTTGCAGGTTGCGATGTAATGGTCACTGCTGTATTGACTGTCAATATAACACATGATGAGGTCGCTGCCGGTGCACAAGTTCCGGAAACTACAACACGGTAAGCATAGCCATTCATCGCTGCAGTGGCATTGGTGATCGCCAATGTTGCTGTTGTTACACCCGAATAAGGTGCGCCATTTACAAGATTAACAAATGCACCTGCACATCCTGTTGTACTTACCTGCCATTGATAGGTCACTGCAGTACCCGATGCGGCTACTGTAAACGAAGTATTCTGCGTTGCACAAACTGTGCTGGCAGATGGTTGTGATGATATATTCGGCGCAGTATTGACCGTGAGTATGGCTACATTGGAATTGATCGCAGGGCAGCTGCCGGTTACCACGCAACGATACTGATAATTATTCATTGATCCCAGTATACCCGTTAACGTTAGCGTAGCACTTGTGGCACCACTGTAGATACCACCATTGGAAATATTGTTCCAGTTTGCGCCGCCATTGATACTTTCCTGCCATTGATAGCTTATCACGGTTCCGGTTACACTAACAGCAAAACTGGTGTTGGTACCGGCACATACAGTTGAACCGGAAGGTTGTGATGTAATGATCAGTGTAGTACCTACGGTGAGTGTAGCGCCACTTGAAGTTGCCGGTGCGCCACATATACCTGATATGATACAACGGTACATATAACCATTCATTGTTAATGTGGTTGGTGAGATCGATAAAGTAGCTGTTGTAACACCCGAATAGGGTGCAATATTGCTGAGATTATTCCATGTTCCTCCACCATTGATACTTTCCTGCCATTGATAGGTAAGGCTTCCGCCGGTTGCCGTAACATTAAAGGTAGCGGTATTGCCGGCACATAAAGATGAATTTGCAGGCTGGCTGCTTATTGCCGGCGGAGCATTCACGGTTAATGTGGCATTGTTTGAATTGAGAGGAGAACAGGCACTGTTCACAACTGCACGATACAGGTACCCGTTCATGCCAGCTGTAACACCGGTAAGTGTTAAGGTTGTTGTTGTTGCTCCACCATAGATACCTCCATTGGTGATATTATTCCAGGTGCCTCCGCCATTGGTACTTTCCTGCCACTGGTAACCAAGAGAACTACCGGTAGCGGATACACTGAAACTGGTATTGCCCCCGGCGCAAAGGGTGCTGTTTGCCGGTTGTGATGTGATATTAGTGACGGCATTAACCGTAAGTGTAGCACAATTGGATGTAACTGTCAGAGGCGCACAGTTACCTGTGATTACACAGCGGTATCCATAGGTACCCAGAATTACACCAGTAATTGATAATGTAGCCGTTGTAGCACCAGAGTAAATACCTCCATTACTGATATTATTCCAGGGCCCCGCACAGCCTCCTGTGCTCGCCTGCCACTGATAGCTAAGCGGGCCGGAGCCACCTCCTGTTACGCTAAATGAAGCGTTGTTACCTGCGCAGGTAGTTACATCGGAGGGCTGCGAACTTATTGAAGCAGCCGTACAACCCGGAGCCGGCACGGTAGAACTCCATATACCACGGCCATGTGTACCCGCAGCGATAGTGCGGTCGGATGCACGATACTTGATCATATCAGTCCTTACAGTTGGAAAGCTAACATCCGGATTCCATACAGTAGATCCCCCATTGATAAGGTCTGTTTCCCATACACCTGTTTCAGTTGCGATATAGGCCTTGGTATTATCTTCAGGATAGAACAATGCCCATCGAACTGGCATATCAGGCAAATTACCATCTATCGCCGTCCAGCTTGTTCCCCCGTTATAAGTTACCCAAACATTCTGCACACCATAATTGGTAAAAGTGGCGATCATATTCTGATCACTCAAACCTGTTACAATACAATTGACATATCCTGCGGGCATCCCAGAACCAGTATTAATAATTGTTCCGGTAGGGGAAGCTCCGTTAGCATTATCAACCTGCACAATGCCTCCTGTGCCCATACCAAAATAAACCCTGTTCGCTGTAAAGGGCGATACCGTAACAGCTGAAACATTCCCGCCGTTAAATGCTGCCATCGGAACTATTGTAGTAGTACCACTTGTTTGCGCATTATCCCAGCGCATATAATTATTTGCGGTATAACAGGCATACACATTCTTGCCAATATTATCATAATCCCATGGGTTTACAAACCGGCCGTTGGATCCTGATGTGCCGAGATTTACCGGGGTAGACCATGTGGCACCATTATTGGCAGTTCTCCTGAAAACATTGTAAACATATGAGCCATACTCGTATTGACCCTGGAGCTGGTCAATGGCTGAGTAACATCCGTCTCCACCAACTACTTCCAGAGAACTATCAAGCCCGGGGTGATTAAGCCTGTGCATACCATTATCCTGTGCGCCGGCTAAAAAAGTATTGGTTTCAGTAGGATGTATGGCTATTGAATAGAACTGTTTTAAACGTAAGCCTTTATTCCTGTCCCTGATAGTTGTACCGCCGTCCGATGTATAGAAAGCCCCTCCATCATTGGTGAATAAAAGTTTATTACCCCCATCCCACCATTGTATATTATGCTGGTCGGCATGAACATATTGATTTACACCTAATCCCGTAACCCAGCCCGAAAGATGTATCCAGGATGCGCCGCTGTTGGATGTTTTCCATGTATCTAAACCACCAACGATACATTCATTCGAATTTGTAGGATTGATAGCACATGATAGAGAATACCAACCCTGTCCACTGGCCCAGGAAGCGCTTGGCTGTGAGGCTACGGCAACCCAGTTATCACCTCCGTCGGTTGACTTCCAGATCGTAGGAACCTGGTAGTTGCCATTACAAGGACAAGCGTATAAAACGCTTCCACTTATAGCCATTTCTGTTCTTTGGTTAAAAGTGGTAAAAGGGGTCGTAGGAGCATTCCATCCCGAACCAGATGTAACTGTTGCAGGTATATCCGTATAGCTATAACCGGATGTACTGAAAATCCCGGATGCCACATGTAACCTTGCTGGTCCTGAGGTTGAACTTATTTCAAGGTCACAGATACTGCCTCCAAGAGCGGCAGGAGTGATGGTTGTCCATGTAGTACCGCCATTTGTGGAACGCAGTAAGCCAGTATTACGCGTACCTAAATAAATATTCCCCTGGTAATCGCATAAGATTCTTGAGCAGTTAACATAGGAACTCGTGCTGGGAAGATAGTTCCAGGTTGCCCCGGCATCTATACTTTTAAAAACACCTACTCCCCTTACGCCATCAGCATTAGAAAAAGATTCACCGGTACAGAAATACATGATGTTTTGAAATCCCGGCCTGGGATCCTGGGAGATCGCAGAGACAGCAAGGTTGGATAAAAAATCATTTATTAATATCCAGGTTGCAGGAGAAGCCGTGATATCTGTTGTTTTCCATAAGCCTCCATCTACACCACCAACCCAAACTGTTTTATGTGTCGCATCAAGTGAATCAACCATTGCAGCCCTTGTCCTGCCCCCTGTTTGATCATTATTCTGACGGCCATTACCAAAGGGTCCGGCGAAGTCTCCGTTAGGTCCCCTTTCGAGCCAGCTCAATAAGGTCGCCTGGTCAGGACGATATTGCGATTTCATACTCTCGGTCTGTAAAATAGCAGCTAATAACTTATCCGAAGGTACCTTACCAGTAGAAAGGTCATGTGTGCGTTCCCATTCAAATTGGGCGGCCTTATCCGGGCCATCATACCTATCAGGATCAGGAGAGTTTTGATCATTATCTTCGGCGGTAGCAGTGTTGATCCTGTCTAAACAACCGGTGGATAAAAACAGGGTCGTTGCCATTGCGAAAAGAATAGCAACAAAGGAGATGTACATTTTCTTCATAAATGAAATTTTAAACATAATTAATGATACAGCGGGCGTGATAATTATTTTTGATAAATAAAACTATATGGGAATTAAAGTAAAGTTTGTGATCAGTATCCTGTCTTTCTTTTTCTGTCTATCTACCCGATAAAATTACGCAGTTTTTGCACAAAAAATGCATCCATTTCTACCAGCGATAAAAAAATCCCCGTCGTTCCCTTCAGGAGCTGAATTATATTAATAATCTGTGTATCAGTGCAATATTATTCACCTGGTTTCAGCCGACGCTATTGGGTAAAAATGGAAAACCGCCTTTAGGGGCGGTTTCTTTAAAAAAGTTGCAGGAAAGAATTAAAATTTAGGACAAGGAATCCCTTTTATTTCCGTTGGTTTTTTGATAAAGATCAAAGAGATCTCTGAACCACCACGTGAAGCTGTGGCTGCTTTTAAGTTGGAGATATTGAGGTCATAACTGGCGCCAATTCTCAATCCGCCGAATTCCAATCCAACATAAGGAATGAACGCATCATTAAAACGCATCCAGCCTCCTAAATAAATACTGCTGGGATTATCAGCATCCTGGTTTAAATTGGCTGCTATAGCTGCACCAACCGTTGTTTCACTTGCCTTGTTCTGTTCCTGGTGGATCACTGAGGTATGAACTGTTAAGTTATCCGATACAGGAAAAGAGCCGCCTGCATGCACCGTAATGCGGCCTGCAAGCGCCCAGGTATTACTTTTAAAACTAACTTTTGGGCGGTTGATATGATACATAGAAGTACCAATGTAAAAATTATTCTTACCATTGGTAGAACCGGAATATAATAAACCGGCATTCATATCAAAATAACTCTGGTTATTTCCGTTCGTTAAAACATCTGAAGTAGGATTCGTAAAACCATTTTGTGTTAACTGGTCCTCGAAAGTTAATTTGGTCACGTCTAAACTAAGGCTTGAATAAGTGCCCTGGAAACCGGCACCGATCGTATTGTACCCGTCTTCATCCAATGCCTTGTGGTAAGACAAAGAAACAGACCCGTAATTAAGTTTCAGAATATTATTGGCACTTGCATCTGTTAGGCCTGAAAAACCAAGCCCAAAAACATCTCCCTGGGGAATACGGCTTTTAAGAATTGGGAAGTCAATGGAACCGCTTGTTGTAACATAGGCTTTAGGAATAGACGGCCATTGGTCGCGATGATTGGCAGCCAAACGCCATAATCCTTCGAATTTACCGGTAAAGGCAGGATTCAACGTTAGCGGTGATGCAAAAAATTGCGAAAAATGCGGATCCTGGGCTTTAACCATTACCGCGAGCAAAAGGGTACATCCTAAAACAAGTGATTTTCTCATTTTCATTGACTATTCAGAACCTTAAAGATAAGGATTTACTGTAAAATGCTGCACGGAAAAAGTTGGTAATTGATGGTTGGTAGTTGGTAGTCCCTTCAAGTCGTTGGTTTTGTTAGAAATAGAAAAGAAAGTAATGGCGGGAGTTTACAATTCTTTCAGGAAAAAGCTCCTCGATACAAAGATAACTATGAACCATCTACCATGAACTGTTTTTACCCCTGCAATTTGGCCCCATATGCCAGGTCTCCTGCGTCCCCCAGTCCGGGAACAATATAACCCTTGGCTGTTATTTCATCATCAATATCACCACACCAGATCGTGGCTTTGGGCTCGGCCCTTGATACATATTCAATACCAACCGTACAGGCGATGGCACAAACAATATGCAATTCCTTGATATTACCTTCTTCTTTTAGATACTGGATGGATTTTACCAGTGAAGAGCCAGTGGCGAGCATAGGGTCACTTACAATAATGATGCGATTCTCAATATCGGGACAACTCATATATTCAAGCCTTATGTCAAATGTCCCGTCGGGATTATGCTTGCGATAAGCGCTGATAAAGGCATTGTCGGCCTTGTCAAAATAATTCAATAAGCCATTGTGCATGGCAAGACCGGCACGTAAAATAGTGGCCAGTACCGGTTGTTCTTTCAATACTTTGCTGTTGCTGATGCCCAGGGGTGTAGTGATCTCTTTTTCTTCCCAAGGCATTTTTTTACTGATCTCGTAGCCGATCACTTCGGCGATGCGCTCCAGGTTACGCCTGAAACGCAACCGATCTGACTGTACTTCTACATCCCGCAATTCACCTACCCAATTGCTTACCAAAGAATGTTGTTCGCTAAGATTGATAACCATGATCGAGTTAATAGTTAATAGTTCATCGTTGTGAACTTGTTCTGGTACGCTATCTTGTAGGGCCTGCTACTTTTAATCCGCGTTAGTTTGTGTAATTGGTGGCAATCCTGACAAAACTAAAATAAAAAAATCCAGTTTCAGCTTATTTTTTAACATTCTCTTTCACAAAAATGTACTTTTATTGTATTCAAAACGCAAACATGAAAAAGATACCAGTGGTTTTGGTGATGATGATCCTTGTTCTTACGGCCTGCAACAGCGGTGACAAAACCCCGGAAAAGACAAAGGACAAATATGAACAGACCAAGGAAAGCCTTGCTGAAACAGAGAAAAAGAACCCCGAACTTTTTATATCAGTGAGCGGCCATGATAAAAGGAACCTCATTGGCCAAACCGTAGTAAAAGGTACCCTTACCAATAATGCAAAAGTGAGCAGTTTTAAAGACGTGAACCTGGAATTATCTTTTTTCAGTAAAACAGGAGCCCTGCTGGAAAAGGATCACGAAACGATCTACGAAACACTGGAACCGGGCGACAATAAAAGTTTTAAGACCAAATATTTTGCGCCCAAAGGTACCGATAGCGTAGCGCTGAAAGTGACGGGAGCGAAAAGTGAATAAGCGTTTATGGGCGACCGTGATTTTTAAAACCCCGGTTGTTTTATACTAAACAAATTTAAACTCATCACCGTCAAACAACCCAAGGTCACTCAGCTTTAAATGTGGTATTACCAGCAATGCCATAAATGATAATGTCATAAAAGGTGCTGTTAATGTTGAACCGAGTTCTTCTTTCACCATTTTATCAATAGCTGTATAAGCAGCCGCAACTTTATAACCATCTTCGTTACTCATTAATCCTGCAACGGGTAAGGCTAATACCATTTCTGTGAGAGCGCTTACAGCACTTATGCCTCCCTGCTCATTAATGACAAGGTTCACGGCTTTCATCAAACTTTCATCAGCTGTGCCAACGGCTACGATATTATGCGAATCATGTGCAACCGAAGATGCGATGGCGCCGGTAGTTAATCCAAAATTTTTAATAAAGGCTTTTGCAACGGGTGCATTCGTATAGCGGTTCACTACTACCATCTTTAAAATATCCTGTTCCACATCACTGATGATCTTTCCATCCAGGATTTTTGGTGTTGCAAGGATCTTATTGGTGATCAGTTGCCCATCCAATGCTTCAATAACAGGGATCTCTTTTTCGGCATTATGCGTAACCGTAAGATCTAAAACTGTTTTTTCATCGCAACTAAAATTATTGATGATCGCTGATCTGCCGCTTTCAATTTTTGAATGACCGTTTTCAGCAACGAGCTCTCCGTTAATGTAAGTTTGTGCAATCTTAAAATTCACCAGATCTTCCGCTACGATAAGATCAGCAGCATCCCCCACTCTCAATAACCCGATATTCATTTTATAATGCAGTACAGGATTGATGCAGGCAACTTTCAGTACGTTGAATACGTCGATCCCTTTTGCAACGGCTCTTGCACAAAGTTGGTTGATATGGCCGGCAGCCAGGCTGTCGGGGTGTTTATCATCACTGCAAAACATCATCATCTCATGGTGATCATGCATCAGCCCTATCAATGCTTCAAAATTTTTCGCCGCACTTCCTTCTCTTACCAGGATCTTCATTCCATAGTTAAGTTTATCGAGCGCCTCGGCTTCCGTAAAACATTCATGGTCTGTTGATATTCCTGCATCAATATATTTTTTTGCTGCCTCGCCTCTCAGGCCCGGCGCATGGCCATCAACAGGTTTGTTATATTTTTTTGCTGATGCAATTTTTTTCATCACTTCGGCATCGCCATGCAATACGCCCGGGAAGTTCATCATCTCGCTTAAATAACTGATCTCGTCTTTTTGAAGCAATATATCCACTTCAGCAGCAGTTAAGGCAGCGCCCGCTGTTTCAAAAACGGTAGCTGGAACACAACTGGGTGCACCAAAATGAAATTTAAATGGAACGGCCTTTCCATTGGCGATCATGAACTCAACGCCTGCCATGCCGCATACATTGGCAATTTCGTGCGGGTCGCTGATGGTGCCCACCGTTCCGTGAACAACTGCCAGTTTTGCAAATTCGGACGGGACAAGCATGGAGCTTTCAATGTGTACGTGGCTGTCGACAAAACCCGGGAGGATAAAGCCGTTGGCCGTTGGCCGTTGATCGTTGGCCGGTAGTTTGATGATGGACATTATTTTACCGGCCTCAACT